>RZZR01000067.1 GCA_009929795.1 Deltaproteobacteria bacterium
CTTCGTTGGAGGGAAGTACCCCGTCGGCGATGAGAAATGCAACGGCCCGGCTGTGATCGGCCACGACCCGCAATGCCGTGTCCGTTTCCTCGTCTTGGCCGTAGGTCACTCCTGCCATCTCGGCCATGGCCTGAATGAGTCCGGCAAACACGTCCGAGTCAAAATTCGAGTACACGCCCTGGCACACGGCCGCGATTCGCTCCAGGCCCATGCCCGTGTCGATGCTTGGCCGGGGCAGCGGAGTCAAGGTTCCTTTCTCGTCCCGATCGTACTGCATGAAGACCAAGTTCCAGACCTCCAGGAACCGGTCGCAGTCACAGGAGCCGATCCCGCAGTTCGGCCCGCAGGACATCTGTTCGCCCTGGTCGATGAGCAGCTCCGAGCACGGTCCGCAGGGACCTGTGTCGCCCATGGACCAAAAATTGTCCTTCTCTCCCAGGCGGTGGATGCGCTCCTCGGGCAGGCCGGCGATCCGTTGCCAAAGACCGTAGGCCTCGTCATCATCCAAGAAGACCGTGGCGTGAAGTCGATCCTTGGGCAGGCCGAGTTCGCCCGTCAGGAAAGTCCATGCCAGCTCCACGGCCCGTTCCTTGAAATAGTCACCGAACGAGAAATTCCCGAGCATCTCGAAGAAGGTGTGGTGTCTGGCCGTGCGGCCGACATTCTCCAAATCGTTGTGCTTGCCGCCCACCCGCAGGCACTTCTGGGCCGTGGTCGCCCGGACATAGGGCCGTCGCTCCTGGCCCAGGAAGACCCGCTTGAACTGAACCATTCCCGCGTTGGTAAATAAGAGCGTCGGATCCTCTCTGGGTACCAAGGAAGAACTGGACACCACCTCGTGGCCGCTGGCCCGGAAAAACTCGAGAAATGCCCTGCGTATCTCGGCTGCCGTCTTCAATGCCCGCACCTCGTCGTTCATGTTCAGAGTTAAGATTGTAAAAGGCTATTCCTCGACGGAATCGCCCAGATCCTCGTTATCGCCCGAAGCCGACGGAGCCTTGGTACCGACCAATCCAAGGTGCTCCATCAGAGCGGCCTCGACCTTGTCCCTGAGCTCCTCGTTTTCCTGAAGGAGGGCCCGGACGTTCTCCTTGCCCTGGCCCAGGCGTTCGGCACCAAAAGCGAACCAGGACCCGCTCTTTTCGATCACCCCGTTGTCTACCCCCATGTCCAGGAGTTCCCCCTCGCGGGAGATACCTGTACCGTAAAGGATATCGAACTGGGCCTCCCGGAAGGGCGGGGCGACCTTGTTCTTGACCACCTTGACCCGTACCCTGTTGCCATAGCTCTCTTCCTTGTCCTTCAGGGTCTGGATTTTGCGGATGTCCAAACGAACCGAGGCATAGAACTTGAGGGCATTTCCGCCGGTGGTCGTCTCCGGGCTGCCGTAACCGGTCATGCCGATCTTCATCCGAATCTGGTTGATGAAGACGATGGACGTTCTGGACTTGTGGATGGTCCCGGTCAATTTGCGCATGGCGTGAGACATGAGCCGGGCCTGGCCGCCAACCTGGGTCTCGCCCATTGTCCCGTCCAGTTCAGCCTGGGGGATGAGAGCCGCCACCGAGTCCACGACCACCACGTCCACGGCCCCAGACCGGACCAGAAGATCGGCAATCTCCAAGGCCTGCTCCCCGTAGTCGGGCTGGGAAACGAGCAGCTCGTCGGTCTTGACCCCGAGGCGTTTGGCGTAGTTCACGTCCAGGGCGTGCTCGGCATCAATGAAGGCCGCCACGCCGCCACGCTTCTGAGCCTCGGCGATGATGTGCAGAGTCAGGGTCGTCTTGCCCGAGGATTCCGGCCCGTAGATCTCCGTGACCCGGCCCCGGGGAATGCCCCCGATGCCCAAGGCCAGATCCAGTGCTATGGAACCTGTGGGGATGCAGGGGATGGCCTGATGGGCCTCGTCGGACAGACGCATCACCGATCCCTGGCCGTACTTCCGTTCGATGGTCGTCAGGGCAGTCTGCAACGCCTCCTGCTTCAACTCTTCCTGGGAAAGAACGCTTTTCCGGGCCATGCTGTCTCCTCGCGCTGCGTGGTTGTCTGAAAACAAGGTGGGAACTATAGCCCAATCACGGTTCTAGGGCAAATGGCGGGATCACAGAGAATTTGCAGGTCAACACCTTGAAAGAACAGGAATTGACCCACACCCAGACCGGCTTCTTCCTCCATATCTTGCGCCGGGAAGTGATGTCCGGTAGTCAGCCCCGCATGAACGACACATACGATGCCCTGGCCCTTTTTTCCGGCGGACTGGATTCCATCCTGGCCGTCCGTCTCGTCAAGGATCAGGGGCTCCGGGTCCTGGGTCTTCACTTTGTCTCGCCGTTCTTCGGACACACCGAAAAAACCGAACAATGGCAGAAAGATTATTGCCTTCCGATCCGGGTCGTTCCGGTTGATCAAGAGTTCGTCGATCTGCTCGTGAACGGGCCGCAGCACGGATTCGGACGGACCTTGAACCCCTGCATCGACTGCAAGGTTCTTCTGCTAAACATCGCCAAAGGTATGATGAAAGAATACGGGGCCTCGTTTCTGATCAGCGGCGAGGTCATCGGCCAGCGCCCCATGTCCCAGCGCCGGGACAGCCTGAACGCCATCACCAGGGATTCCGAAACCCGGAATATCCTGCTTCGCCCTCTGTGCGCCAAGCTTCTGCCCCCCACCCTGGCCGAAGAGCAAGGCCTGATCGACCGCTCCCGCCTTGAGGCCATCTGGGGCCGAGGCCGAAAGGAGCAGCTTCGTCTGGCCGAGGCCATGGGCATCTCCCCCATCCCCACCCCGGCCGGGGGCTGCCTTTTAACCGAACCCGCCGCTTCGGCCCGGTTCTGGCCCATCTTCGCCCGCAAGGCCAAATCCGGACCCGAGGATTTCCATCTCAGCAATTGCGGACGGCAGTTCTGGAAAGGAGAGCGCTGGCTGACCATCGGCCGCAACAAGGCCGACAACGAATGCATGACCGATCTCGTCAGGCCTGACGATTACGTCCTCGCCCTGGCCCACCATCCCGGCCCCTTGGCCGTTGGCCGACCCATGACCGGAGAGGTCTGGACAGAAGAAGATCTGGCCGAGGCCGCGTCCATCATGGCCGGCTACTCGCCCAAGGCCAGAAAATCCCGCCGGGCCGTGGAGGTTTTAGTGGACCGGGACGGACAGAGCCGCTCCCTGACGATCATGCCCGCCGCCACAGGCATTCCCGGATGGGCTCCTCCCCTCTGGAATGAGGAAGCTCTGACCGTCAAGGCCGCCCTGGGAGGCGAATCACAACCAACCAAGGATCATGACGATGACATCGACAACCGAGCATCTTGAGAGCCACACCGTCGTTCTCGGCGGAGGCCCCGGTGGCTACGTTGCAGCTCTGGCCCTGGCCAAGTACGGCAAAAAAGTCGTGCTTGTGGAACGGGACCATCTCGGGGGCACCTGTCTGAACTGGGGCTGCATCCCGACCAAGTGTCTGGCCCACAGCGCCGAGGTGTACAGCCAGATGAAGGACTGCGCGGCTTTGGGCCTGCGGGCCGAGAACCTGTCCTTTTCCCTGCCGGACATCGTGGCCCGCAAGAACGCGGTTGTGGACCGGTTGCGCAAGGGTGTGGCCTTTCTGCTCCGTAAGGCCGGGGTGACCGTGGTTCAGGGCCAGGGCCGCCTGGAGGCCCCGGGCCGGGTCTTCGTGGATGACGACCGGATCGTCGTGACGGCCGAAAACGTAATTCTGGCCACCGGATCCCAGACTTGGACCCCGGACCTTCCCGGTGCGGACCTTCCCGGAGTCATGACCAGCCGACACATGCTGGACCTTGAGACTCTGCCGGGTTCCCTGACCATCCTCGGCGGCGGGGTCATCGGCATGGAATTCGCCTTCATCCTGGCCGCCCTGGGAACCCGGGTCACGGTGATCGAATTCCTACCCTCCATCCTCTCCGGGATCGACCGGGACGCCGTCCGAGAAATCGAGAAAAGCGCCAAAAAGGCCGGCATCAGCATCCTGACTTCGTCCCGGGGCTTGAGGATCGAATCCGTCGGACAGGACCTCCGCCTGATCTTTTCCCGTCAGGATCAGGAAGAGACCGTTGACGCCGAGCGTATTCTGGTGGCCGTGGGCCGCAGGCCCAGCATGGACGGCATCGACGCCGAGGCTCTGGGTCTGGAAATGGATCCGGCCACCAGGGGCGTGCGCGTCGATGAGCGGATGAAGACCAATGTCCCGGGCGTCTACGCCATCGGAGACCTGACCAACATCGTCCAGTTGGCCCACGTGGCCTCCCGGCAGGGAGAGATCGCCGCCGCAAGCATCGCCGGTTCGGACGAGGTCATGGATTACACTGCCGTGCCTTCCTGCATCTTCACCATGCCTGAAGTGGCCGCCGTGGGTCTGACCGAGGACCAGGCCCGGGATCGGGGTCTGGAGGTCAACGTCGGCAAGACCCCGTTCCTGGCCAATGGTCGGGCTCTGACCATGAACGAGACGGCTGGGTTCGCCAAGGTCGTGGCCGAGGCCGGAAGCGGCCGAATTCTCGGGGCCACCATCGTCGGCCCCAGAGCCACGGACCTGGTGGCCGAACCGGCCTTGGCCCTGGCCAACGGGCTCAAGACGGCGGACATCCTCCGGACCATCCATGCTCATCCGACCCTGGCCGAGGCCGTCCATGAGGCCGTTTCCGCCAGCATGAAACGCTGAGGCCGAGTGTGGGACACGTCCTTCTGGCCGTCGCCCCGGTCTTTGCCCTCATCCTGGCCGGTCGGCTCCTGGAACGGATGCGCTTTCCAGGCCCGGGCTTCTGGCCCCTGTCCGAGAGCCTGACCTACTACGTCCTGCTGCCGGCCCTGCTCGTGCGAGGTCTGTCTGGCCGGACCATGTCTCCCGAATACTGGATTCTGGTCTTCAGTCTGGCTCTGGCCGTCCTGGCAATGGCCGTCCTGCTGGTCCTGATTCGGCCCCTTCTCCGACTGTCCGACCCGGCCTTCACTTCGGTCTTCCAGGGAGCCATCCGTCCCAACACATACATCGCCCTGTCTCTGGCCGAGGCCCTGCTCGGCCCAGACTGGATGGCCCTGTCCGCCGCAGCCCTGCTGACCCTCATCCCCCTGGTCAACGTCCTTTCCGTGGCCTGCCTGACCCGTTTCGGTTCCGGCCGTTCCGGCGGCTGGTCGCGGCCTCTACTTGAAATCGCCCGCAACCCTCTCATCCTGGCCAGTGCCGCCGGGATGGTCATGAACGTCATGGGCCTTGGCCTGCCAAGGCTGGCCGACGCCACCCTCGGCATTCTCGGACAAGCGGCCCTGCCCATGGGCCTTTTGGCCGTAGGCGCCGGGCTGCGTCCCGCAGACACCAAGTCCCACGCCACGCCGGCCCTGCTATCGTCCGGCCTGCACCTCCTGGCGCTACCCGTACTGGCCTGGACTGCAACCGGAATTCTCCAGGCCCCGGACGCGATTCAAATGACGGCTATTCTGTTCACGGCGGTGCCTGTATCCGTGTCCTCCTTCATCCTGGCCCGACAGATGGGAGGCGACCACGAGGCTATGGCCGCCATCATCACCACACAGACCATTCTGGCCCTGGGGACCCTGTCTCCGATTCTCTATTTCTTGGAGTGAGAGGCCCCGGAGTGCTCGGCGAGAGAACGATCCCACCTCTCCGGGGCCGGGAAGATCATTGTTCGTTGAATTGGTGGCGGATCGAGAGGGCTTCGTCGAGGTTGTCCAAGAAGGCATCCAAGACCCGGGGGTCGAAGTGGCTTCCCCGGCCCTGGCGCATGATGTCCAAGGACTTCTCCAAAGAAAACGGCTTCTTGTAGGGACGCTCGCTCATAAGGGCGTCGAAGACGTCGGCCACGGCGCAAATCCGCCCGACAAGGGGAATGTCCTCGCCCTTGAGCCCATTGGGGTATCCCGATCCGTCCCATTTCTCGTGATGGGACAGGGCGATGACCCTGGCCAACTGGAGCAGGTCGGAATCGCCTCCATCAAGGATCTTTCCACCGAACTCGGTATGGCGCTTCATGATCACCCATTCCTCCGGCGACAAGGGCCCGGGCTTGAACAGAATCGCGTCCGGCACGCCGATCTTGCCCACGTCGTGCATGGGACTGGCATGAAGCACCGTGTCCACCTCGTACTCGGTCATGCCCATTTTTCTGGCCAGCAGCCCTGAGATGTGGCTCATTCGGTTGATGTGGGAGGCCGTGTCCTCGTCCCGGAACTCGGCCGCCACCGACAAGCGGTTGATGATCTCGATGTGGGCCGTGCGCAGGCGCTTCAATGTATCGTGCAGGGATTTGGTCCTCTCCTCGATCATCTCCTCGAGATGGCGCTGATAAAGCTTGACCACGTCCTGGGAGTCCTTCATCTTCAGCAGGGAATCGGACCGGATGCGTAGCTCGACCAGATCCACGGGCTTGGTCACGTAGTCGTTGGCCCCGGCCTGCACGGCCCGCAACCTGTCCCCCTTTTCGGTCAGGGTGGTGACCATGATCACCGGCACGTCCGGATTGGGGGATTCGGTCCGGATCCACTCCACCAGGGAGAATCCGTCCATGCCCGGCATCATGACATCCGAAAGTACCAGGTCGATGCTCTCGTCAAGAAATTCCTTGGCCTCCTCCCCCGATCCGGCCGTGACCGGCTCGTGTCCCAGCCTGCGGATGAATCCCGACAGCACGGCAAGGTTGAAGTCCTCGTCGTCCACGCACAGTATTCTTCTCTTCCTATCATCATCGTTCATGGTCCGAGCCCCCGGATATGTTGCCTCGCGCTGAGCGGCCCAGCATCTTGGCCGTTGTGTTCCTGAGAATCTCTTTCCCCACCGTCATAGTGAAGGATGCTAGGTCTCCATGAAAAAAATTTCAAGACCCGTTCCCCGATTTGGTCGTCAGGCCTGGGCCTGGTGCTTCTATGACTGGGCTGACTCGGTCTTCGCCACCACGGTCATGGCCGGGTTCTTCCCGATTTTCTTCAAGAATTTTTGGTCGGTCGGAGTCGAGGCCACCACGAGTTCGGCCCGGCTGGGGGTCATAAGTTCTCTGGCATCCCTGGGCATCGGCCTTTTGGGGCCCTTCTTGGGGGCCGCCGCAGACCGCCGGGGGCGGATCAAACCCTACCTGGCCCTCCTGGCCGTTCCGGGCATGATCGCCACGGCCCTTCTGGCCCTCGTCCCCCAGGGAGAGTGGCTGACGGCCGCCTTTTGCTACCTGATCGGCCTGGCCGGGTTCACCGGAGGGTCGGCACTATATGACGCCCTCCTGCCCAAGGTGGCTCCGACCCATCGCCTCGACGCCGTCTCCTCCGCCGGATACGCCCTGGGCTATCTGGCCGGAGGGCTCATGCTGGCCCTGAACGTGGCCATGGTTCTGAAACCCGAGACCTTCGGCTTGGCCGGACCGGAACAGGCTGTGGCCTGGTCCTTCGTTCTGGTGGCCATCTGGTGGGCGGTCTTTTCCCTGCCCCTCTTTTTTCTGGTTCGGGAAACGTCGACCCCAGGTGGAAGCACCATCCCGACTCTGTCCCGCCTGATCCGAACCCTGAAATCCCTGCCCGCGGACCGGCCCTTGTTTCTCTTTCTTCTGGCCTATTGGCTCTACATCGACGGGGTCCACACTTTGATGCGGATGGCCGTAGACTTCGGCTTGTCCATCGGTTTTTCTCCCCAGGACCTGATTTCGGCCCTGCTGCTGGTCCAGTTCGTGGGTCTGCCCGCCTCCCTCCTCTTTGGATACATCGGATCCAAGGTCGGGACCATGACCGGCATCCTCCTGGCCCTGACCATCTATCTGGGCATCAGCGTCTGGGGGGTGTTCATCGACACGAGGCTCGAGTTCTACCTCCTGGCCGCGGCCATCGGTCTAGCCCAAGGAGGAATCCAAGCCCTGAGCCGATCCTGGTTTGCCGCCATCATCCGTCCCGAACAGGCCGGGGAGCTCTTCGGCCTGTTCAATCTCGTCGGTCGGTTCTCCACTGTCCTGGGTCCGGTCCTCATGGGCGGAACCGCTGTTCTGCTCCACGCCTCGGGTCTGGAGGGAGAACTGGCCAGCCGCTTAAGCCTTCTGGTGCTGGCCCTGTTCTTCGTCGGTGGAGGCGTTCTGGCCGTGGCCGCCCAGCGGGCCCGTCAAACGTCCTGAAAGGCTTGGGCCATGAGATGGCGGGAGAGCCCGCCCAGATCGGCCGGGGTGTAGCCCAGCACGGACCGCCAGACCTCGTTGGACTCCATGCACATGTAGAGCTGACGGTCCAAACCTCCTGCCCGGAGTCGGCCGGCCACGAATTCGAGCTGCTCCACCCGCAAGGGTCGGAGCAGACGTTGCTTGCCGTCCAGGCCAGTGATGAATTCGTCGTAGATATAGGTTGAATCGGGAAAATTCTCTTCAATGACCCCTTTCAGGGCCGGCATGAACCGAAATGAACCAAGGCTGACATAGGCGATGTTTTCCGGCCGGAGGTGGTCGAAGATGGCCTCCACCGTCCGGGTGTAGCCCTCACGCCAGCCCGGATGGCGGATGATGGGGTCGAAATGCAGACAGACCCTGAACCCGTTTTGCGCGCAGATTTTCGCCGCAGCCAGCCGCTCTTCCAGACTGGCCCCTCCCAGCTCCTCGGACTGTCTGACCTGGGGAGAGTTCAGGGACCAGGCCGGCAGGACCCGGTCGGGACGGGCCACGGCCTCCATCCAGCTCAGATCGACGATCTTGGACTTAAGCTCCAGGCAGACGTTCTCGTAGGCCCCGAGAAAACCGACCAGATCCCGGCTGTAGCCGGTTAGACACTCCAGGACCAGTGAATCGGTAAACTCTCCGGTTCCCACCCTGAACCGCTTGCGCGGATCGGCTCCAAAGGCTCGGTCCAGCTCAGCGAAAAGGTCTCCCTGATTGGCCCAGACTTTGAGAACTCTGTCTTGAAAATAGGCCTGGAGGATGCAGTAGCTGCAGGCCAGGGGACAATTCTCTCCAATGTGCACAATGCGGTAGCCGCAACAATTGTATTCGCGGGTGCCCGGACAGAAGCGGAGAAAGCGCCCCCGGTACTGTTTGAGATAGAGGATGTCCCCGTTCACTGCCTGGCCCTCAACGTCCAGGAGGTCCTCATGGCGCCTTCCCTCTTCGAGAATCTCCCAGATTAGTCCCGGCAACCGCTTCCGGACCCGGTCGAACATGGCCGTTCCCACGACCGACTCGTCGGCCAAACCCCGGACAATGGACTGGACATGGGCCGGAAGGCCCGGATATCTGTCATCCCCTTCGGTGTCGCCGTTCATCTTTCCCTCCATCACCGTTCCCAAGGCGCTCCTTGCCTCCCCGGGACCTTTACGATACCTGTTTTTGCATGCCTGAACGCCAACCATGCGAGAGATGACATGCTGAACAAACCCAGACTCCTGACCCCCGGACCGACTCCCCTGCCCGAGGAGGTCAGACTTGCCCTGGCCCGGGACATGATCCACCACCGCAAGGCCGACTTCGAGGCCGTCATGGCCGAGGTTCAGACCGGCTTGCGGGAACTCTTCGGCACGGCCCAGCCTGTTCTCGTCCTGTCCGCCTCCGGCACCGGGGCCATGGTCGCCGCCGCGACCAATCTCTTTGCCCCGGGAGAGCGGGTTTTGGTCGTCGAAGGCGGAAAATTCGGAGAGCGCTGGTCCGACATCGCCCTCTCCCACGGGCTCGAAGTCAGCGCCCTGCCCGTGGACTGGGGAAAGCCGGTGGATCTGGAGGACGTCGAGAATTGCCTCGACCGCTGGCCGGACATCCGGGGCGTCCTGGTCCAGGCCTCGGAGACCTCCACCGGAGTTCTCCACCCCATCCGCGAGCTGGCAGCACTGGTCCGTAAAAAGGACATCCTCCTGATCGTGGACGGCATCTCGGCCGTGGGGATTTCCCCCTGCCCCATGGACGAATGGGGTGTGGACTGCCTTCTGACCGGATCACAGAAGGGGCTCATGCTCCCTCCGGGGCTGGCCTTTCTCTCCCTCAGCCCCCGGGCCTGGGAACGGGCCGAGCGGATCAAACCCAAAAATTTCTACTTCAACCTGCTGAACGAACGAAGCAAGCTGGCCAAAAACCAGACCGGGTTCACGTCGTCGATCAATCTGGTCGTGGGACTTCAGGCCTGTCTACGTCTCTTTCAGGATCACGGCCTTCCGGCCATCTACCGCAAGCAATGGGCCCTGACCCGCATGGCCAGGGCCGGGGCCGAGATCATGGGTCTGGATCTTCTGGCTCCGGTCTCCTTCACCTGGGGACTGACCTCTATCCTGCTCCCCCCGGGCATCGACGGCCGCAAGGTTCTGGCTCTCGCCGCCAAAGACTGGAACGTGATCATGGCCGGAGGACAGGACCGTCTCCAGGGCCGCATCGTCCGTCTCGGGCACATGGGACATGTGGACTGGTCCGATGTCCTGGCCGGAGTCCACGCCCTGCATCGATCCATCATGGCCTGCGGCGGGCATTGCGGAGTCATGGACGTTCTGGACCGAACCATGGCCGCCTACGAAACCGCCCTGGCCGAACCCCTGCCCGATACCGGAATTGACCCCAAGACCCGCGAGGCCCTGGGGTATCGCAGCAACATCTGACCTCGGAGGCCATCCGCGGCCCCCATCGACCGGACAACGACATGAGCGACGCCAAGAGCGAAAGCATGCCTTACCTGAATTTCTCGACCTTCGTCATGTCCCTTGTTTCCTCGGGCATGGTCCACCTCGACGAGGTCCCGGACCCGGAAACAGGACAGCGCGGCCTCGACCTTCCCCTGGCCAAACAGACCATCGACCTCTTGACCATGCTTCAGGAAAAAACCAAGGGCAATCTGGACCAGAACGAGGAGCGGCTCCTTCAGGATGTCCTTTTCGAGCTCCGCATGGTGTACGTCCGCAAGAAGGGATAAATCGGAATCGGAATCGGCCTCTTTCCCGGACCGATCTATTTCAGACCCGCGTTCGACCAGTTGAATCGCTTGGGGCAGGTTTCCTTGAGGTAACAGCGGGTGCAGCCGTCCTTGTGCGGATAATAAGTTAGGGTCGAATACTTCCTGTCCACGGTTCCGGTGTCGTGAAGAACAAGACCTGCTTTTTCCACCGTACGTTTGAGAATCTTGGTCGGCACCGGAACAGGGGCACACTTCGTCCTGTCCAGCCGGGGCAAAAAATGACGCAGCCCGCCCATGATCATGGTCTGAGCGACGGCCTCGATCCGAAAGGCCCGGGACTGGGATTCGGCCCACAATGCATCGACCTCCTTCTCCACGTCCTCTTCCAAGTACACAGCCACGTAGCCCTTGTCCCGGCCAAACCTCCAGGCCCGAAGCAAAGGCACCCATCGCTCCCAGAAGGCCGCGGCGTCCAGCACCTCGGCCGTACTGAGCATGGGACTCTGGCACAAAAACGAATAGGTCTCCATGTCCAACTCAGGGACCACATCCACCTGTCTGGCCTCAAGCAATTTCAAGGTCCACCCCCTTGGGCTTTCTTTCTCCGATCAGGGCCAGGGCCCGCTCGGCCAGTGAAGCGAACTCGGGCTTGGAAATCTGGTCGTCGGCCCCCACGGCCTCGCCCTTGTGTCTGAGTTCCTGGGTGATCAGCGAAGAGAAAAGTATCACCGGCATCGCCCGCAGTTCCTGGTGTTCCTTGATCCTTTTGGTCAAACTGTAACCGTCCATCCTGGGCATCTCGATATCCGAAACCAGGATGTCCACCCGCTCGGGCTCTCCTGGGCGACCCGGAGACTCTCCGGTCAAAAACTTCCAAGCCTCCTCCCCGTTGTCCCGAATCACGGTCGAAAAACCGGCCCGTTCCAGGTTCTCCTGGACCATGTGGCGCATGACCCCGGAATCGTCCACCACCAGGGCCCAACGGCCCTCCCCTGGTCTGCCCTCAATCTCCGAAGCCTCGGCTCCGAAATCCGGGTCCAGATCCGAAACCACCTTTTCCAGATCCAGAAGCAGGACAAAGTGGTCCTCAATCCGGGCCATGCCCGTGATGCAGTTGGAGTCCAGCGTGGACACGTACCGACCAGGAGGATTGACCTCCTGCCAGCTCAACCGGTGGATCTGAGTCACTCCGGTGACCAGGAATCCGGTGGTCCGCTGGTTGAACTGGGTCACCAGGATGACCTCGTGCCCGATGGTTTGTCGCTTCAGGGACAGCCAGACACCGAGATCGATGACCGGCAGAACCCGGTCCCGATGCGCCAGAGTTCCCAAGAAGCTCGGATGCCTGGCCGCAGGGCTGGCCTCCAAGTCCGGGCTCTCGATGACCTCCACCACCTTGGCCACGTTGACTCCGAAATATGACGGCTCTCGATCCGAGCCCTCCTCCTGGATGTAGAACTCGATGATTTCCAGTTCGTTGGTGCCGCTTTCGAGCAAGATCTCCTGCCTGGACATGGAAGTACCTCCTTGAATCCGGACGGCCTGTGTTGACGGCCCGTGACCAATGCCTATACTTGATTCTTTTACGAGTTCAAACGAAAAAATTCAGAGCCGGAAACCGAGTACCGGCCTTCGGAGCAATCCATGCCTTTGGATTTCCAGCCGTTCTCTCTGGACGATCAGCAGGCCTACATATCCTTTCTCTCCCGCTGCGGCCAGAAGGCCTCGGACTACAGCTTCGTCAACCTCTGGGGCTGGATGCTCGAATATGGCCTGGAGCGGGCTTTTTTGGACGACTGCGTCCTTGTCCGTCAGACCCGTCCGGACACGATCTTCTGGGCGCCCCTGGGCGACTGGACGACCATAAACTGGGGCCGCGTCCACCGGGCCGTCGAGGGCCGATGCCGGTTCATCCGCGTTCCCGAGGCCCTCAAGGACATCATGGTCGTTCAATGTCACGACATTGAGGTTCTGGAAAACAGGGAACACTGGGATTACCTGTATTCCGTCGAGGAACTGGTGGAACTCAAGGGTAACCGCTTTCACAAGAAAAAAAACCTCCTGAGCCAGTTCCTGCGCCAGGACGATCACCGCTACGTTCGCTTGGACCGGCACAGCGTCGAGCATGCTCTGGGTCTTCAGACCGAATGGATGCTCTGGCGGGGGGGCGAAAGCGACTCCACGCTGGTGGCCGAAAACAAGGCCATCGTCCGGGTCATGCACGACTGGGACCGTCTGGACCGCATCTTCGGGGCCGGCCTGACAGTGGGAGGGCACATGGTGGCATACACCATCGCCGAGCCCCTTGACGAGAATACCGTGGTCATCCATTTCGAGAAGGGCTGTCCCAACGTCAAGGGTGTCTACCAGGCCATAAACTCCCTTTTTCTGGCCAAAGACTGCCAAAAATTCGCCCTGGTCAACCGTGAGCAGGATCTTGGCGACGAGGGTCTGCGCAAGGCCAAGCTGTCCTACAACCCCGTCGGGTTTCTGAAAAAATTCGAAATCCGCATGGCCTGACACCCACGATGCGCTGTATCTGCGGAATCGTTTCGATCCTTTTTCCGCTCCTACTTGTCGGCCAGGCATTGGCCTCGGTCTCGACTTCGGTCCAAGGCGACGACTCGTCGATCTCTCCCGAGACTCCCCTGGCCGGATATCTGACCCGAAGCGAACTCGACGCCTATCGGTTCCGAATCTTCGAGTCCGAAGAACTCGATTCCTTCTTGCCTTGGACCCTGCCAGGAGTCTCGGTCCCTGAACCAACACCCCAAATGCCGAGAGAGCCACGATTCGGGCTGAGGATATCCAGGGATGAACTCTCCGATGCCTTCACTGACCGTGATCTGATCGAACCCGACCTGGACCGGGCCATCGAAGACCTGAAGGAAATGCGTTTCAAGGACGCCTTTCGGGACGCCGGAGGCCGGGTCGAGTTCTGGCTGAAACTCTGGGAGTTCTGATTCAAATCCCTCGTATTGACATCGACTCCGCCTCCATTTAGGAGGACTGACTTCGGTTGCCGAGGCAACCCACGACCCGGAGAGGTGGCCGAGCTGGCTGAAGGCGCTCGCCTGCTAAGCGGGTATGGGGCTTAAAACTCCATCGAGGGTTCAAATCCCTCCCTCTCCGCCAAAATTCAAAGGCTCCCAAGCTTTCAGCTTCGGGAGCCTTTTTTTGTTTCGTTTCGGCTCAGAACACAGGCCGAAACCGGTTCATT
>RZZR01000068.1 GCA_009929795.1 Deltaproteobacteria bacterium
CCAACCCACCTTTGTGGTCTACTACGGGTTCGGCTTCTTCGGGTCGTTTCTTTCGAGTCTGATGAGCAACTCCGCGGCCGTGGCCCTGATGCTGCCCATCACCTTACCTATGGCCGAGATGATGCAGATGTCGCCCGAGTCCGTAGCCATGCTCGCCCCCATGACCACGTCCTTCATCATGCTGGTCATCGGCTGCCCCCCGACCATCATCGCCTACAGCGCCGGCTACTTCAGTCAGATGCAGTTCATGAAGATTGCGATCCCCTGGTGTCTGGCCCTGCTGCTGATCTGTACCTTGAGCGTCATGGTCTACTGGCCCCTGATCGGCTTCGTGAAGTGACGGCTTCTTCAGCCCCTCATTTCCGGGCCGGGCGAAAAACGTCCGGCCCGGAATTCCTCAATCCGTAATTTTTTCTCCCTGCATCCGCCTTCCTGAGAGAACACCCAACCATGAGCCAACATTCCACCCCTCCCGCCGAACAAAAAACGCCCGAAACCCATAACGGGCAACGCATGGACCGGAACGGCTTTCGATTTCACGAAGCCGACCCTTCGATCAAACCCCTCTGGAACCTTCCTCGGGGCAAGAACACCTGGGAACCAAAAATCATGAAAAAATGGTGGTTCTGGCCTGCCTGCGCTGCCTTTCTGGTCATCCTGTACCACGTCTATCCCCGACTTTGGGACTATTTCGCCCGCTAAATCGTCCGGTCCCAACACGCTCCTCGAAACGGCTTTGGTACGGACAAAGCCTCTTCAAAGTCGCCAGTCATGGCTGCGGTGATTCTTGCCATTTTCCATTCCCTGGCCTAGTGCTTGGCGGTGTCCCTTTTCCCATAGCAGGACAAGCCCATGCGCACGATTCAAGCCTCGGATTCCAATTCGCCTCGAACCAAATACGACCATGCCCCGCGAAAGACTCCATGGCTGCCACCGATCCTTTTACTCCTTGTTCAGGTCCTGTTCCTCCTGGCTCCGGCCCAAGGGTCAGCCCAAGGGCAGGATCATGCCCTTCCCAATCAACCATCGAAACCCGTTCAAGAAGAAATCAAGCTGGGCATGACCGCGGGGTTTTCCGGCCCCATCAGGGAAATCAGTGTCGATCTTTACCACGGGGCCATGGCCTGCTTCCAAAGGATCAACAGACAGGGCGGCGTCCATGGGCGGAACATATCCCTCGTGGTCCTCGATGACGCCTACACTCCGGGCCCGGCCATGGCCAACGTCGTCCATCTAGTGGAAGAAGACCGGGTCCTCTGCCTATTCAATTGTGTAGGCTCTCCAACTCTTACTAGAGTCCTGCCTCTGCTGACCCATTACTCCCAGGAACATGTGCTGCTCCTCTTTCCCTTCTCCGGGGCCGAACCCCTCTATGCCTCGATCCACTCAGGATCCATCTATCTTTTCAGGCCCTCCTACGACCGGGAACTGCGCGACGTGATCGACCGTCTGCTCCAGGCCGGACGGACCCGCATCTCCGTTCTTTACCAGGCGGACGCCTTCGGTCGATCCGGCTGGCAAAGCGTCAAAACCGCCCTGAAGGAACGAGGGCTGGCCATGGTCTCCGACGGGGCCTATGCCAGGGGAGCCACCTTCGAGTCGTCCTTCCTGTCCCAGGTCGAAACCGTTCTGGCCGGAAAACCGGACGCAGTTGTCAACGTAGCCACGGCCGGGTCCGCTTCGGGTTTCATCCGGGACCTCAGAAGGTCCGGATCATGTCTTCCGGTCGTCAGCATCTCCTCGGTCAACGCCCAGGAACAGTACAGGATCCTCTCAACCCTGTCGGCCCGTGACGATCGGGATTATCTGGTCGGCCTCGTCAACTCCCAAACCGTGCCCTTCTTCAACGACCCGGATCTGGCTGCGGCCATCGAGTACAGGGCGGCCATGGCCGAGGAAACAGTGGGACCGCCTCCGTTTCTGGCCACCCAGGACTACACGCCCCACGATATGAGCCCGACAGGGTTCGAGGGATTTCTGGCTGCCAAGCTCATGGCGACCATTCTCGAAAAACTCGGGCCGGAAGTATCCCGTGCAACCTTGACCTCTCGCATCGCCGACCTCGGTCCTCTGGACATCGGCCTCGCCCGTCCTGTGCATTTCACGACTATGAACCGCATCGCCCTGCACGATATTCACTACATCGCCTTTGACGCCGATGGCCTAATCCCCATCGATGACTGGAACCTCGGGCACTGCCCATGAAAATGTCCCGGCTCTTCCGCAAAACCCTGGCCATCACCCTGGTCCTCTTCGCCCTCGTTGGTGGATTGACCTCCCTGTTTGCCGCCTGGGTCCTCCACTCCAACCTGCTCAAAGAATTTGAATCAAAGGCCCTGGCCGTAGGAGGCAGCATATCCCGATCCTCGCCCGAGGCCTTCCTGAGCCGGGACGCAGCCATCCTCCAGTCCGTCATCGACCACTACCTTGAAATCGGCGGCGTGGCCTACGCCGCAGTCAGCTACGAGGATGGAGAGGTCGTCGCCCACACCTTCATCCCGTCCATCCCTCCGGAGTTCCTCGATCATCTGGCCGCTCCGGTTCCGGACCGGACCCGCCATCACATCAGCAGACTCAACCTCGCCGGGCGGACCTACCTGGACATCTCATCCCCCATATTGATGGGCAAGGCCGGGTTCGTTCATATCGGCATGGACATGGGCGTCATCAACGACATCATCTGGGACGCGATCCTGAAAATCCAAGGCATCACCCTTCTGGTCCTCCTCCTGACCGTGGTCTTGTCCTACTTTCTGGTCAACCGGATATCCCGCCCCCTCTCGGCCCTTTCGGCCTATGCCGAACAACTGGCCTCCCAGAACTTCGACACCACCCTGGATATTCCGGCCGACGACGAGATCGGGGAACTGGCCGCCACCATGCAGGGCATGGCCCGACGACTCGACGCCCTCGTGAACGGGCTGGAAGACCGAATCCGGGGGGCCACCACCGAGCTTCGGGAAACCCTGACCTATCTGTCCATCATCCTCGAAAGCATGGCCGACGGCCTGCTCATTGTCGACGAGCATGGGGAAATATCGCAATTCAACCAGGCTTTGCAGGACATGCTCGGCCTCGACGGCGATCGGATCGCGTCCATGACCGTCCATGACCTCTTCGGGCCCAAGGCCCGGGCCATGTTCGTAGACTCTGCCGACCAGGCCATCACCCGCCACCAGGTCTCCGTGAATTCACCTTCAGGCAGGACCATCCACCTGGACGTGTCCATCTCGAGGGTGGCCCTCAAGTGCGGAATGAACCAAATCGCCCTGGTCAAGGACATCACGTCCATGGTCATCCAGGAACGGGCACTGCGCATCATCAGAAACGAACTCGAAGAGCGGGTCCGGGACCGGACCCGAGAACTCTCGGAGAGCAACGAAAAACTGACCGAGGAAATCGCCGTCCGCAGGCAATTCGAGACGGACCTGGCCGCGGAGAAGGAGTTGTTCGCCGTGACGCTTCGCAGTATCGGCGACGCGGTGGTGACCACGGACATCGAGAATAAGATCACGTTCATGAACAAGGCGGCCGAAATCCTGGTCGGCTGGCCCCTCCAAGAGGCCCTCGGCCGAGCCTTTTCCAAGGTTCTGACCATTGAGACCGCAGACCGGACCGGGACCGGACTCCTCGATCCAATCCGGGACATGGAAAAGGGGTTCCACCTGAACCAGGAACGCCAGTTCATCCTCACCAGCCGGGACGGCCTGAACATGGACGTCGGGCTCAAGCTGACGCCCATCTACGATCGCAACGGCACGGCCATCGGATCGGTCACGGTCATGAGAGACCTCGAACAACGAAAAAAGGACGAGGAGAACCGCCTGCGAACCGAAAAACTCTCCTCCATCGGCCTTTTGGCCGGGGGAATAGCCCACGACTTCAACAACATTTTAACGGCCATCCTGAACAACATCATTCTCGTCCGGGCCAGGCTTGAACCGGAATCAACCCTCATCAAACAGCTTCGTCAGGCCGAAAAGGCCGTCATCAGGGCCCAGCGTCTGACCCAGCAATTATTGACCTTCTCCAAGGGCGGGGCACCGGTGCGAGAACACACAGACATCAGAGACCTCATCCGCGATTCGGCCACCTTCGCCCTCCGTGGCTCGAAAATCAGCTACGAGTTTCTCTTCCCCCGGGAAGCCTGGACAGCCGACGTGGATCCGGGCCAAATCTCCCAGGTTATCGAAAACATCGTCATTAACGCCGCCCAGGCCATGTCGGACGGTGGCCGCATTGAGATCCAGGTCACCAACTTCGTCAAGGACGCTTCCTTCGACCTGTCCGTGGCCGACGGAAACTATGTTCGGATCCGAATCACCGATCAGGGTCCTGGAATCGCACCCGAAAATCTCAAACGCATCTTCGACCCCTACTTTTCGACCAAAAGGGACGGTTCCGGCCTCGGTCTGGCCACGGTCTACTCCATCGTCACCCGCCATGGAGGAAGCGTCGAGGCCCACTCACGACCAGGCTGGGGCTCGACCTTCATCATCTATCTGCCAGCCGTACCCGAGGCTGAACCCGAACCACCCGCCACGATGAAGGATGAAAACGAATGCCTTCAGACCACCCGAGGCCGCGGGCGCATTTTGATCATGGATGACGAGGAGGCAATCGTCGAAGTCGTCCTGGAGGCCCTGGACATGCTCGGCCACGAGGCCCAATCTGCCGCCACCGGAGATGAGGCCCTGGAGAAGTACCGCCAGGCCTTGGACGAGGGTCGCCCCTTCGACGTGGTCATCATGGACCTGACCATCCCAGGGGGCATGGGCGGACAGGAGGCCGTGTCCCATCTCTTGAAAATGGATCCCGGCGCCAGAGCCATTGTCTCCAGCGGATATTCCCAGAGCTCGATCATGGCCGAGTACAGGGACTACGGGTTTTGTGGGGTTCTGGGAAAACCCTTCAGCGTCCAGGACCTTTCGGCCAAGCTCGACGAGGTTCTGGGCTCAAAGCCGAAGGCTTCGTCTCCGGAGGAAATCTCATGAAGTTGACTGTCCTGGTGGACAACGCCACCCTCACTGACCGCTACTTTCTGGCCGAGCCAGGGCTTTGCTTCCACCTGGTTCTCGACGACGGTCGGGGGATCCTCCTCGATGCAGGCTACTCGGACGTTTTTCTCCGCAATGCGGCCAAGATGGGCATCGACCTCCGCCAGGTTTCCACGGTGGTCCTCTCCCACGGCCATTTGGACCACACCTGGGGCCTGAGCCACCTGGCCGCCCTTCTAATCGAAAATCTCCACGAGGGATTGGTCTGCAAGCCGCCCAGGGTCCTTTGCCACCCAATAGCTCTGGACGACCGCCGACTTCCCGGCCTGCCTCAGATCGGCGCCCTTCTTTCGCCGGGCAAGATGGCCACCGTCTTTGAACTGGATCTTTCGACCGAACCGCAATGGCTGGACGAAAATCTCCTCTATCTCGGGGAAATCGAGCGCAGGCTGGACTTCGAGGCGACTTCGACCCTCGGGCTTCGCTCAAGCCCGGACGGCGAGGCCCCCGACGATCTCCTCGACGACACAGCTCTGGCCTACCGCTCCGACCAGGGACTTGTTATCCTGACAGGGTGCTCACACGCCGGTATCTGCAACATCGTCGAACAGGCCAGGCGTCTGACAGGGGAGTCGCGGGTCCGAGATATTGTCGGCGGACTTCACCTTCTGGATGCATCCCGGGAACGGCTCGAGGCCACGGCAAACTATCTGAACGGGCTGCATCTCCAGGCCATCCACCCCTGCCATTGCACCGATCTGGCGTCCAAAATCTTTCTGGCCCGGACTCTGCCGGTCAAGGAGGTCGGCGTTGGCCTCGCCCTGCAATGGGCCCCGGCCTGGTCCGGCAGGGAAATTTTCCTTGCCCCTCTGGCTGGTCGGGTGTAGAGACTTTTTTCATCACGACACCTTCAGGTGCCTGCAGGAGGCTGAAAAGGGAATCCGGTGCAAGTCCGGAACGGTCCCGCCGCTGTGAGCCCAAATTCGTGTCCGGCACCAAGCCACTGTCCCTGATCAAGGATGGGAAGGCGGCCCGGACCGGGCGAGTCAGAAGACCTGCCTGAAGCGTTCCCGCGGTCATTTCGGCACGAGGATGCCGAGACGGCTCGAAACGGAACCGTATCGTTCAACTCTCCGGAACACGGTCTCGGGCCCTGTTCCGGCAATGGTCATGATCCAACGATCTTCCTCACCATGGAACAGGCTGCGGGGTGTGGAGCCATGCAGCCTGTGCGACTGGCCCGGCCGGGTGTCGGCGGTCCTCTTCTTCGGCGGCTGCAACCTGCGCTGTCCGGACTGTCACAACCGTCAACTGGCCTGGAACCCCGAGGTCTGCTCCGGACCGGATCCCCAACAGGTCCGGCACGATCTTGAAAGCCGCGCGGGCTGGCTGGACGGCATAGTCGTCAGCGGGGGGGAACCGACCCTGGTGCCCGGCATCGACACGATTCTGGCCTGGATCAAATCCCTGGGCCTTCCCGCCCGTCTGGACACCAACGGATTCGCCCCGGAAATCGTGGCTGAACTAAACGGGCTTGGCCTGGTCGAGGAGTTCGCCGTGGACGTCAAAGGGCCATGGGAACGCTACCCGGAACTGACCGGAGGAAGGGCCTCGGCCCTGGAAGCCAGGCGGTGCCTGGAAAAGGTCTTCGGTCTGGCCGAATCCCACCCCGGCCGATTCCGGTTTCGCTGCACCCGGGTGCCCGGATTGACCGAGGATGACATCGATACGGTCCGCTCGCTTCTTCCTTCGGGTCACGACCTGGCCGTCCAGAATTTCGTGTCCCGAGTGAACTGAGCCGCGATCCGCCCATCGCCATCAGGCGGGATCGATCCCGCCGGCACTTTCAAGGAGAATGCCATGCCCGAACAGATTCTCAAACGCGACGGTCGACTGGAAACATGGTCTCGAGAGCGCATCGCCCTGGCCATCCTCAAATGTCTCCAGGCCAGCGGCATCAAGGATCTGCTCCTGGCCCGGCGACTTGCCGGCAAGGTCGAGGCCAAGCTTGAGGACATGGTTGTTCCGGAGCAGGAGCAGGTCCAGGACATGGTCGAGGTCGTGCTCATGGAGTCACGGCTCTTCACCGCGGCCAAGAAATACATCATCTACCGGGAAAAACGCCGCGAGATCCGCTGCCAGAACCAGGCATTCCTGGATATCACCCAGACCATCGACAGCTACATGAACAAGTCCGATTGGCGGGTCCGCGAAAACGCCAACATGGGCCATTCATTCCAGGGCCTCATGCTTCATCTCTCCGGATCGGTCCAGGCCAGATACTCCCTGGAGAAATATCCCGAGGAGATCCGTCAGGCCCATATTCACGCCTATTTTCATATCCACGACCTGTCCTTCGGGCTGGCCGGCTACTGCGCCGGATGGAGCCTCAGGGATCTGCTCATGGAGGGATTCAACCTTGAAGGGCGCTGCTCATCCGGGCCCCCCAAGCACTTCGACTCGGCCCTGGGCCAGATGGTCAATTTCCTGGGCACTCTCCAGAACGAATGGGCCGGGGCCCAGGCCTTCAACAATGTCGACACGTACCTAGCCCCATTCGTCAGGGCCGACGGCCTCTCCTACGACGAGGTCCGCCAGGCCATGCAAAAATTTGTCTTCAACCTGAACACCACTTCCCGCTGGGGAGGCCAGTCGCCCTTCACCAACCTGACCTTTGACCTGGCGCCGCCCTCCCATCTGGCAGGCGAGGCCATCATGCTCGGCGGCCGTCTTCAGGATCAGACCTACGGCGATTTCGGGGTTGAAATGGAGATGATCAACCGGGCCTTCCTGGAAGTCATGACCGAAGGAGATTGGCACGGCCGCATCTTCTCTTTTCCCATACCCACCTACAACGTCACCACGGACTTTCCCTGGAAGAGTGATGTCGGCAGGCTCCTTCTCGAACTGACGGCCAAGTACGGGGCTCCCTACTTCCAGAACTTCATCAACTCGGACCTGAAACCCGAGGATGTCCGATCCATGTGCTGTCGCCTCCAGATGGATCTGCGGGAGCTAAAAAAAAGAACCGGTGGGTTGTTCGGGGCCGGAGACCTGACCGGATCCATTGGCGTGGTCACCCTGAATCTTCCCAAACTGGCCTATCTGGCCCAGGACGAGGGGGACTTTCTGGACCTTGTCGCCGACTACGCCATCCTGGCCAAGGACGCCCTGGAATTTAAGCGAAAGATGATCACCGACAACATGGACAAGGGCCTGTTTCCATTTTCGAAACGCTATCTCAAAAATGGATTCAAGGGTCATTTCAGCACCATCGGAATCCTCGGCGGCCACGAGGCCTGTCTCAACCTGCTGGGCAAAGGCATCCAGTCCGAACCTGGCATCCGCCTCATGCGCAAGGTCCTCGAACACCTCCGGAACCTGACCTCGTCCTTTCAAGAGGAAACCGGGAATCTTTACAATCTTGAAGCCACACCGGCCGAGGGCACCTGCTACAGACTGGCCAAAATCGACAAAGGCCTCTACAGCGAGATCAAGGCCTCGGGCAACGGCGTTCCCTACTACACGAACTCGACCCTGCTGCCGGTCAACGCCACCCGGGACGTCTTCGAGGCCCTGGATCACCAGAATAAGCTCCAGCCTCTCTATACCGGAGGCACGGTCTTCCATTGTCTCCTGGGCGAATCCGCGCCAGACTTGGATGCCCTGCAGCGCTTCATCGTCAAGGCCATGACCATGACCAAGATCCCCTACATCTCCATCACTCCGACCTTCTCGGTCTGCAAGGAACACGGGTATCTGCGAGGAGAGGTTCCGACCTGCCCCCAATGCGGCCAGGACACGGAGGTCTACACCAGGGTAGTGGGCTACTACCGCCCGGTCCACATGTGGAACGCCGGCAAACAGGCCGAATACGCCGAACGGGTGCCCTATGTCGGCCTTGAAACACAAGAACCCATTGAAGCGACGGCCTTGGGCTGTCCGGGAGGATTATCGTGACCGAAACCCCGCCCCTCATGCGCACTCCATGGTGCGACTCGTTTCTCGGAAAAAAGGTGGATATGAACTTGGCAGGGCAAAGAGGATGGCAGGCCCCGGTTCTTTCCCGGAATTTTCCGCTGTCGCTGAAAGCCAAAAACGGCTCAAGCATCCTGATCAAAAAATTCGAACCGTCCTTTCAATGTGGCAGCCACGCCATCTATTTCTGGATCATCATGGGCCTGGAGGAACACGGCAGGATAGAATCCTTAGAGTATCTTCCCGTCCAATCCTTCGAAAACGGCAACGTGACCCACAAGCACATGGAACTCTTCCCCACCGACGAGGAACTCTTCGGCGAGGAAATTGATCGCGTCTTGTGTTGAGACAAGAGCCTGTCCGCCTTCGAAAACAGGTTTGAAAACCTGTCTCCAGGGCAGATCATGCATCTATGGCCGTACCCTGGCCGAACCGTCCGAGGCTCTCAAGACCCGAACCTTGTCCCCGACAAAATACTCGGCATCGGCCTCCTGGACAATGGCCAAAATCTCGCCGTCGTCGAGTTCCACGGTAATTTCCAATCCATTCTTCTTGGTGATGGCCTCTTCACCAGCGCTGCCGACCACGGCCCCGCCCACGGCCCCGCCTACGGCCGCCAGGGTCGAACCGTGCCCCTGACCGATCATGCTCCCCAGGATGCCGCCGACGATGGCCCCTCCGAGCATCCCGATGCCGGACTGGGTGCCCTCAATCTGGACATGGGAGACCTTGAGGACCGTTCCATAGAAAACCTTGTTCACCTGCCGGGCCTGATTCCGGCTGTATACCTCGCCGGAACGGCTCGATGCGCAGCCGGCCATGAACAGACCGCCGATCAAGGCAATCACTAGACATTTGCGAGCCTGAAACACCACAATACCCTCCTCCGCCGACTCGGCGGATGAAAATTGACTGTTTGGACAAGGTGCTGTCTAATCGACCCATTGTCAGAATCGATTATAGCCGAGGAGCATACACCATGCAAATAACCGTTCTGGGGGGAGGAAGTTGGGGCACAGCCCTGGCCCGTCTTCTGGCCTTAAAGGGCCTCAAGGTCCACCTCTGGGTCCGAGAACCCGAATTGGCCGAACTGATTCGAGCCAGGAGGGAAAATCCCTGGTTTCTTCCGGGCGTTGACCTGCCTCCCGAACTGAGCGTCGATTCCAACCTCGAGCGTTCCATCGCCTTTTCCTCCGGCATCTTCCTCTTGGTCGTTCCCTGCCAGTTCATCCGCTCCGTGCTGTCCTCCGCCAGGGAGTTTTTCCCTTCCGACCCGATCTTTCTCTGCGCCAGCAAAGGCATCGAACTGGGCTCCCTCAAACCGATGTCCGTAGTCGTGGCCGAGGCCATGGCCCCAAAGCCCTGCAGATACGCCATCCTATCAGGCCCTTCCTTTGCCCGGGATGTGAGCGAAGGCAAGCCGACGGCTGTCTCGCTGGGCTGTGAAAATCTGGCTCTGGCCGAAGAACTCCAGCGCATGATGTCCACGGAGACCTTCCGGGTCTACACGAACCCAGATTTTCGGGGCGTGGAACTGGGAGGGGCGATCAAGAACGTCATGGCTATCGCCGCCGGCATCTCCGACGGGCTGGACTTTGGAACCAGCGCCAGGGCGGCTCTCGTCACGCGTGGGCTGGCCGAGATGTCCCGTCTGGGTTCAGCCATGGGCGCTGACGGCCGAACCTTCATGGGTCTCTCCGGCATCGGCGATCTTGTTCTGACCTGTACCGGAGATCTGAGCCGGAATCGACAGGTCGGCCTTCGCATCGGGGCAGGCGAGTCTCTGGAGGCCGTTCTTGCCAGCATGAACATGGTCGCCGAAGGTGTCAAGACCACCCAGGCCGTTTACGAACTGGCCGGTCGCCTCGGCCTGGATATGCCCATAACCGCCCAGGTCCAGGCCATGCTCTACGACGGCAAGGCTCCCAGCATAGCCGTGCGGGAGCTCATGTCTAGGTCTCTCAAGGAGGAATGACCCAGGCCGGCCTTGCTTACAAATTCGTCAGAATATCTCTCCTGATTCAACAATTTTGTTGATGTTTTTTTCGTCTCCGACAGTAGGTCCATCCCGCTTCAATGGCGGCATGCATTCTCAATCAGTGATGTTAACCATGGTCTGCCCGGATTTTCTTCCCGAAAGACCACCTCAAGCCAGCCTGTTTTCTTCCGGTACAATCAATGCAAAGCCAAGTTCCCCCAAGCGCGGGGGGAGCATCACCCCAGAAAAACCCCAGGGAGGGTTCGAGAATGTGCCGTTTGTTCGCCATGACCAGCCGGGAGCCCATCTCCCCCATGCGGGCCATCCAAGCCTTGGACGTCATGAAGGAAGGCCATGACGGCTCCGGAGTCGGCCTGTTTCTGAGTGGCCTTGGCGGGAGGTTCGAAGAGATCAAGGACTGCCCCATCCTTTCGGGAATCTTCACCGAAAAGGGTCTGAAGCAGCTGGACCTCTTCATGATGGACCAGGGCTTCATGACCAAGTACAAAATCTCCATCAAGCCCCGCGAAACTCCTCCTTCCGGAACTCCCAAAAGATACATCTACTTGGTCCGAGCCTACGAGATGCCTTCGGAATGGGACACCCTCTCTCAGGCTCAAAAGGAAATCCGGCTCCTGCGTATCCGCCTCACCCTCCGCCAGATGGGCGAAAAAAACGGTGAGATGACCGTGTACAGCTTCTGGCCGGATACGATCATGGTCAAGGAAGTCGGAGATCCCATGGCCGTTGGCGAATACCTCCAGCTCGACCGGCAGGATTTCTATGCCCGGGTTGTTTTGGCCCAGGGGCGCCAGAACACGAACTACGCCATCAATCTCTATGCCTGCCACCCGTTTTTCATTCAGGGATTGAGCACCATGACCAACGGGGAGAACACAGCCTTCATCCCCATTCGTGAGTACCTTTCCACTCAAAACATTCCGGGATACATCGGCTATCAGAGCGACTCCGAGGTCTTCACCCACATTCTGCACTTCACCATCCGCCGTCTTGGTCTGGATATTGACGCCTACAAGCACATCATCACCCCCTTGAGCGACGATGAGCTTGCCGGTCATCAGAACCGGGACTTTCTGCTCCGCCTTAAACAGCTCTGCCGGAAATTGATCATCGACGGCCCAAATTGCGTCATCGGCTGTCTGCCCGATACCTCCCTGTTCATGGCCCAGGACCGAAAAAAACTCAGGCCCGGCGTCGTCGGGGGCAAGCCCGGAATCTGGGCCTTTTCATCGGAATTCTGCGGCCTTGACGCCGCCATCCCCGACCGTGACCCGGCCAATGACTACCAACCCATGCACCTCGAGACGGCCATCGTGCCTCCAGACCGCCAGGAGATCGTCATATGCTCCCAAAAAGACCCATTACGCCGTCCACACTAGGTCCCAAAGACCTGCCCTGGCTCATCGACTGGAAGCGGGATAAATGCGCCCTGTGCGGCCGTTGCACTTCGGTCTGTCCGGTGAACGCCCTGGAACTCGGCGTCTTCCGTCAACGCAGGATCGACGTCAGCCCTAGTCTCGTGGACGGGGTCAAGACCGGGAGTTCGGTGTATTTCGGAATACGCCAGAAAACCTCCCCGGCTGGGGCCTGCATCGGGTGCGGTATGTGCTCCCTGGTCTGTCCCAACGACGCCATCCGGGTGGCTCACAATGATGAGCCCGACAAGCTCCGTTTCCACAACAATCCCGGCGGCAACCCCCGCACACGTGGCGGCCGAAACAATAATCCCCAGACCATCCTCGACCGCATCAAGTTCATCCGCATTTCCATGCTCACGGACCCGGCCCTGGACGCCGGTCGCCACGAATTCAACGTCCGAACCCTCTTGGGACGGGTTCTGCCGGCTGAAAAAGGCCTCCAGGCCCTTGAGAACAACGACTGGGTCCCCCCGGTCCGGGAAATTTATCCCCTCATGATCGGCGGCATGTCCTTCGGGGCCCTCTCCCCGACCATGTGGGAAGGATTGCAAATGGGCGTGGCCTATCTGAACGAGGAGATGGGCATGCCCGTGCGCATGTGCACCGGCGAAGGCGGATGCCCCCCTCGGTTGCTCAGATCCAGATTTCTTCAATACGTCATCCTTCAGATTGCCAGCGGCTATTTTGGCTGGGACGAAATCATCCGGGCCATTCCCGAGATGAAGGCCGATCCTTGCGCCGTGGAGATCAAATATGGCCAGGGAGCCAAGCCCGGTGATGGGGGCCTTCTCATGTGGCACAAGGTCAATCGGCTCATCGCCGCCATCCGTGGCGTCCCGACCGGGGTCAGCCTGCCCAGTCCGCCGACCCACCAGACCAAGTACTCCATTGAAGAAGCTGTGGCCAAAATGATCCAGTCCATGTCCATGGCCTGGTCGTTCCGGGTGCCAGTATACCCAAAAATTTCAGCCACATCCACGGCCATGGCCGTTCTGAACAATCTGACACGCAACCCCTACGCCGGAGCCCTGGCCATTGACGGCGAGGACGGTGGGACCGGCGCGGCCTACAACGTTTCCATGAACCACACCGGCCATCCCATC
>RZZR01000069.1 GCA_009929795.1 Deltaproteobacteria bacterium
AGGGACCCGGCCACGGACCGGACCCGATCGTCGTCCATGCCCAGCACGTCGACCTTGACGATGTCCGCCAGTTCCAGCAGGGGCTCGTACCCTGGCTGGCCCACGAAATCATCCAGAGCCAAGGTGTACCCGGCCTTTTTGAGCCTTTTGCAGGCCTCCACGACCTCGGGTTCGGGTTCCACCGTTTCCAGAATCTCGACCACCACCTGGGCCACCGGCAAAAGTTCGGCCGATCCGTCCAGAAGAAGACGTTTCGGAAAATTCACTAGGGCCTTGTCCTTGTCTCCCATGCCGGCCTGAACCAGGGAAAACCCGTCCACGATGACCTTGGCCGTGGCCTGGTCCGCGTCCGTGATTCGGGCCCGGTTCGTGTCCGCGCTGTGCCGAAACAGGAGTTCGTGGCCCCAGATGTCCATGTTCCGGTCGAATATCGGCTGCTTGGCCACGAAGATGGGCTCGTAGGCTCCGCCTGTGCTCATGGGATGCTCCTTGGCCATGGTCTCAGGGCATGACCGGCATGAGACCGAGACCGGCTCCCGGGTCCTGGCCGGTCATGAGATTGGCGTTGGCCACGGCCTGGCCCGACGCCCCGCGACAGAGGTTGTCGATGGCCGACACCACGATCAGCCTGTTCGTTCTCGGGTCCACCACCAGGCCTATATCGCAGAACATGGTTCCCCGGACATGTCTGGTCTCCGGAAGGATGCCCTTGGGCAGGACCCGGACCCAGGGTCTGTCATGGTAGAAGGCCGTGTATGCGGCGTGGACCGCTTCGAGATCGTGGTCCCCGACCCGCTCGGCGTACATGGTGCTCAAAATACCCCGGTCGATGGGCAACAGATGGGTGTTGAAGGACACCTTGACGTCCTTCCAGACCGCCCGCGACAGTTCCTGCTCGATCTCCGGAGTGTGCCTGTGCCCCCCCAGATTGTAGGCCCGGAAACTGTCGTGGACCTCGCAGAACAGGATGCCCACCGAGGCCTTGCGGCCGGCCCCCGAGGCTCCGGACTTGCTGTCCACAACCAGGCCATCGGCCTTGACCAGACCTTCGGCCAGGGCCGGAAACAGCCCGAGAATGGCGCTCGTCGGGTAGCAGCCGGGATTGGCCACCAGCCTGGCCTTGGCGATCTCCTGGGCGTAGAGTTCGGGCAGACCGTACACGGCCTCGGCCAGGGCCTTGGGCTGGGTGTGGGGCGTCTTGTACCAGGCCTCGTACACGGCTGTGTCCCGAAGACGGAAGTCCGCGCTCAGATCCACGACCAGCACGCCCCGCTCCAACAGACCGGCGGCCATTTCCTGGGCCGTTCCATGAGGCACGGCCAGGAAGACGAGGCCGCATTCGGCCGCCAGAATGTCCAGATCCGGCTCTACGACCATCAGATCTCCATTCCTTGTTCCCCGAAGATGGGGAAACAGGTCGTCGATCCGCCGCCCGGCCTCCTTGCGGGAGGTGGCGCAGGCCAGATCGAATTCTGGATGGCTGTCCAGGATTCGAAGAAGTTCAAGCCCCGTGTACCCGGTGACTCCGACAATACCTGCCCGTTTCGACCGACTCATGACTTGCTCCTTGTCGCTCATATTCAATCCTCTCCATATTCGCCCTGAACGATCTCCGTCAGGACTCCGTGATCGAAGGTCAATCGCTGGACAAAGGCCGTGCTGCCGAAGTCGTAGGTCCAGATTTCCCGAACTCCCTCGACAACTTCCCAACGGTCCCCGCGCTTGACCCGAAAGGACACCGGCTCCCGGCTTCGGGGTTCGCCGCAGCAGGACAATACGTACTCGGCCGTGTCCCCGGGCTGGATAATGGAGGATCCGCAAAAAAAAGCCCCAGCGATGGATGTGCCAAGGAAAATCGAAATCAGGAAACCGGTCAAAAACGGCAATATCCGTGGCATGATGCACGCCTCCTTGGTCTTAATAATTATTCCTATACGTATGCTTTTGGCCCGAACCTGTCCAGCTTCGGAGGAATGGCCGGAGAATTCCAAGGCGTTGCGATCATTGCCTCCGGGGCTACCCTGGACTAGAAGACTTGAAATACAGGAGCCTAATCACAAGCCATGCCCGACATCGCCGAACACATCAGTAAGGCCAAAGACCGTCTGGCCAATCACAACGTCCTCCACGTCCGGGAACTCATCCGTTATCTGCCGGAGAACCGTTTCCAACTCTTTCACCTGGTTCCCTTGCTTCTCCATTTCAACGACCCCCGCCTGCCCGGCTGGGTGGACCATCCCCTGGCCTGTTGCGGAGTTTATCGCCTCGAAGAGACTGGGTTCTGGGCCACGGGTCTGGATCTCCTCGAAATTGATGCGGAAGACCTCGGCCGTCCACTCCTGCCCAGACCCTGCATCCTGGGCCTCTACCTCATGGGTAGCATCGGCACTCTCGGCCAAGGTGCGGACTCGGATTTCGACTATTGGGTCCTGGTGGACGAATCCATGAAAAGCAGCATCCAGCACCGGCTTCTGCGCCAAAAGCTTGGAGCCGTGGAACGGTGGGCCGAGGACGAGTACGGTCAGCCCTGCCGATTCTATGTGCTGACCCCTTCAGATCTTCGGGCGAACCGGTTCACCGATGCCCGAGACCGCGGCTTCGGTCTGGGCATGGGCACCATCCTCAAGGAGGAGTTCTATCGTACGTTCCTGTTTCTCTGCGGCAAGATACCGATCTGGGCACTGGCCGGAGACAGCCTTCCCTACGCCGAGATTGTCTCAGCCATGGACGAATCCGAGGATCTCCGATCCCTCTATGTCGACCTCGGCGACTTGGAGACCGTCGATCGCCGGGAGATTTCCACAGCCACTCTCTGGCAGGCCTACAAGGCCGCCACCCATCCGGCAAAAGCTCTGATCAAGGCCTGCTTCATCGCCGGCCTGCCCGGACCCGGCTCCCCCCTGCCCTGCCATCTGGCCCGGAAGGGTTTCGGTGGCCCGTCTGAAGACACGGGCAGCGACCCCTATGGCCTGCTTCTGTCCTCAGCCCTGGACTTTGCTGAAAAATCCGGAGATGTTACCTTGCTGGAGGACATGCGACAGGCTGTCTTTCTCAAGGTCTGCGACTGCCCGGACACAGGCCTCCCCCTGTCCGGAAGCCCCAAAGAGGCCTTTCTACGCGATCTGACCGCCGCTTGGAACTGGGCCTCCGCCCTGAGTCTGCAGCTTGCCGCCTACAGCCGCTGGCCCGAACGGCAACGAATCCTCTTTGAACGGCACGTGGCCCAGACCATAGCCCGGCTCTCGACCAAACTGTCCAAGGATTTCCGGCCAGAACCCGACCGGATGCGGCTGGAAAATCTCATGCGCCGGGAGCTGGGATGGATGCATCGGCACGGCCCCGACGCCATCCCCCTGGCCTCGGCCACCCTCCGTCAAAAAGCCCGCGAAATGTCCTTCATCGTCGGCCGAAGTCCCTCCGGAGGCTGGGCCGTCTTCACCAGGATCGGCCGGGATTTCGACCCGGCATTCCTCTCCCCGGGCCCCTTGGCCTGTCTAGCCTGGATTGCCCGCAACGATCTCATTCGGCCCGGCCGGAGTCTGGAATTCTCCCTGACCTCCAAGGAAGTCTCCCTGGCCAGATCTCTGGCCGGGACCTTTCCCCGCATCCGGGAAACCCTGGGCTCGGACGAGAACTCCGGCCGGGGAGGCGTCCGGGTGGTCGTCCTTCTTGGCCCGGAAGTCTGCGAGTTCGTCCTGCGCTACGGCCGATGGTTTTGGGCCCGTGGCCTTCTCCGCGTTGAGCCCGGTCGGAATACGGGAGCCCTGGCCCGGGACATCCTCGAAGCCCAGCCCGAGGTTGGACGGAAATTCGATGCTGGTTCCGATCCAGTGATCAAGGTCCGGGCCCTACCCGGATTTGCCGACCCGGCTATGGCCCCGGCTCTGGCTTCAACCCTGAACGTAGCCCTGGCCGACCAGGACCACACCGGCTATGCAGGGCCAGACGGCCCCAACCAGCCCGAACCTTCCTTCCTGGATCTTTGGTAGCCAGCCATGATTGACGCCAAAACCGTACTCATCATCGACTACGATCCGGCATCCCTGGCCGTCCTGACCGACGTCCTCAGAGACCTGACCAGTACCGATCCCCTCATATGCAGTGGAGTAGCCGAGGCCCATGACCTCCTCGAGGCAAGGCCCGTCGACGCCCTGGTCTGCTCCGTGGCCACAGCCACAGGCTCGGGCTTGGACTTTCTGACCCGAATTCGGGAGGACCCCGGACTCCAAGCCCTGCCGGTGGTTCTCCTGGCCGGTCCTTCGGATCGGTCCCGCCAAGCCATTCTTGAGCGACACGGCCCCACGGCCATCATCTTTAGACCCGTCAGCCGCCGGGCCGTCCAGGAAGCGTTCTCCACCTTCTGGCCCGGTCTGGCCGGGGCCAAAATTCCATCCAAAACCGACTGGACAGGAAAGGTCATGGCCAGAGCCGCAGACCTGATCAAGGCGGACCGCCTCAATCACGCCATGATCTATCTCCAGGGCCTGGCCGAAAAGGGGGAGAATCCGGAGGTCCTGGGCCAGATCGGCCTGGTTCGCATCAAGCAGGGTAGGTGCGGAGAGGCCTTGGAGCCGTTGAGTCGGGCCAGCGTCCTGGCCCCATCCTCGACCAGATTCCAGGAGGCTTTGGCCTTGGTCTTCCGCCGTCTGGGACGGATTCCCGAGGCTGTGGACGCTCTGAAGAAGGCTGCCCGCCTCCATCTGGAGGCCGCAGATCTGGACGAGGCTCGACGCCTGGCCCAGGAACTCGACCTCATAACACCGGATTCAGGTGAGGGCGCCAACATTCTCGGAGCCGTCCTCCGCCGCCGTGGACGCCTCTCCGAGGCCTTGGAGACCTTCGCCCAAGCCGTGAAACTGGCGCCCAAAAATGCCGTCTTTCACTGCAACCTGGGCCGGGCAGCCCTGGAGTCTCGCGATCTGACCAGGGCGGAGGCCTGCTTCCAGCAGGCCCTGGCCCTGGATCCCGACCTGGCCGAGGCCCGGGATATGCTTCTTGCCCTTAATTTCGGAAAAATTCCGTAGCCGACAATCACCCGGCGTTAACGGCTGGGGGGTTCTCCGGTACGATGAAAAATCGACCGCGGTCCCGCCCCAAGACGAACCCGGCACATGGATCCATGGTCTGTCCAGGCTCATCAGAAACGTAGGTCAAAAGGAAAGGATTTGTCGAAAAGGATTTGTCGTGAGCCGAAAAAAACCTGGGTTCGATAGCCTCTACATGGGACGGGCCTGAGGCTTCCAGGCAAAAAGGGGAGTCTGGGCCGACCGAGGGCCCAGGTCCACCCGCACGGCCACGAAGGCCCCCATCCAGGGAGGCAGGCACAAGCCGTTCAGGGTTTGAAGACCGGGCCATGATCGCCAGGTCCAGGACGGGCCGGGCAGGATTGAACGGGCGTGGAGTACGGGCCGATCCAGGGCCTCGTTGACGAGGCGCCGAATGGCCGGCCAGGAGAGCCAGCGGCCCCGGGACAGGATTCCCCGATCGGGTCTTGGTCTACCATGGCTCAGATAGTAGAAGGACCAGCGGTTGAGAAAGACCAGCAGCAGACCCTTGCGGGATACCCGCCCGGCCTCGGCCAGTGCCTTGGCCGGATCGTCGCAGAATTCAAGGACCGTCACCAGGGCTGTGAAGTCGAACTCATTGTCGTCAAAGGGCAGGTGTTCGGCCACGCCCACCCGGTATTCGGCCTTGTTGCCCAGCCTGGCCCGGGCCCGGGACAGCATGTCCGGGGAGGCGTCCAGGGCCGTGACCTCGAATCCGGCCTCCCAAAACATGGTCGTGAAAAATCCCGTGCCGGAACCGATATCCAGCAGAGTCTGCTTCCTCCGCGGCCAGGGTGCGACCATCTTCTGGAGAAAGGCTCTCTCCAGACCCAAAACAAGGGAGCCCCGCGCCGTCTCGGCCCAGACGTCGTAACGCTCGGCGGTCTCCCGATTCCAGGTCATGGGGTCCGGCCTATCTCCGCCACACGGCCCCGTGGGCGGCCGACAAGGCCTCCCGGGCATACCGCCTCAGCAGCGGCGACTGGATTTCCCGGACGGGGGGCGACCATTGGGTCAGTCTCAAGGCCAGCTCCCCGGCCGGAACGTCCAGGTCGAGCCTGCGCTCCGGAATGTCGATGAGTATCGAATCCCCTTCACGGACCAGGGCCGCAGGTCCGCCCTCGGCCGCTTCAGGGGACACGTGGCCGATGGCCGCGCCCCTGGTTCCACCGCTGAACCGGCCGTCAGTGATGAGCGCCACCTCGCGGTCCAGGCCCATGCCGGCCATGGCCGAGGTCGGAGTCAGCATCTCCCGCATGCCCGGGCCGCCCTTGGGGCCTTCGTATCGGATCAGGACCACGTCTCCGGCCTTGATCTTGCCCCCCAGAATGGCGGCCACGGCCGCGTCCTCGCCGTCGAAGACCCGGGCCGGGCCCTTGTGGCGCATCATTTCCGGGGCCACGGCCGACTGCTTGACCACCGCACCCTCAGGGGCCAGGCTTCCCTTCAGGATGGCGATGCCGCCCTGAGCCGAATAGGGCTCGGCCACGGTCCGGATGACCTCTCCGTCGCCGCCGGAAACGGCCGGGGTCGAGAGATTCTCGCCCACGCTCTTTCCGGTCACGGTCATGGGTTTCGAGTCGATCAGGCCGGCCTTGCTCAGTTCGGCCATGACCGCAGGAATGCCTCCGGCCCGGTCCAGGTCCTCGACATGATGGGCACCGGCCGGAGACAGTCGGCAGAGGTTCGGGGTCTTGCTGCTGATGCGGTCGAAGATGTCCAGGGACAGGCACAACCCGGCCTCGGCAAAGACCGCCGGAAGATGAAGAACCGTGTTCGTGGAACAGCCCAGGGCCATGTCCACGGTCACCGCATTGGCCACGCTGGCCTCGGTGACGATGTCCCGGGGCCTAATGCCCGACTCCAGAAGCCGCATGACCTGTGCCCCAGCTTCCTTGGCAAGCCGAACCCGGGCGCTGGACACGGCCGGGATGGTCCCGTTGCCGGGCAGGGCCAGGCCGATGGCCTCGGACAGACAATTCATGGAATTGGCCGTGAACATGCCCGAACAGGACCCGCAGGTCGGGCAGGCCGAATCCTCCAGGGTCTCGAGCTCGGCCTCTGTCATCCGGCCGGAACTGACCCGGCCAACCCCTTCGAAGACCGTGATCAGATCCACGGAATGGCCTCTGCATCTGCCGGCCAGCATGGGCCCGCCACTGACGATGATGGCCGGAATATTCAGCCGAAGCATGGCCATGAGCATCCCGGGGACGATCTTGTCACAATTGGTCACCAGCACCAGGGCGTCGAATGGATGGGCCGTGGCCATGATCTCGATGGAGTCGGCGATGAGTTCCCGACTGGGCAGGCTCATGCGCATGCCCTCGTGGTTCATGGCCAGTCCGTCACAGACTCCGATGGTCGGAAACTCCACCGGTGTTCCTCCGGCCATGAGCACGCCGTCCTTCACGGCCCGGGCAATGGTATGGAGATGAACGTGGCCGGGCACGATCTCGTTGGCCGAATTGCAGACCCCGACCAGTGGCCTGCGCATCTGGTCCCGGCTCATGCCCGTGGCCAGAAGCAGGGAACGATGGGGGGCCTTTTCCAGTCCTTGGGTCATCTTGGAGCTGCGCATTGTCCGTCCTTCCGCTATGGTATTGCGAGTAATTGGGTCGATCTTGCCTTCAAGCCTTTGGAAGGTCAAACGCCCCGTAGGCCATGAACGGCAAAGGCCCGGAGACGAATCTCCGGGCCGTGCTGTCAGGCAAAGAGACCCGGTCCGATCGTCCCCGAAAGGAAGACCGGCCGAGGCCTGGTTTCAGTAGCGTCGAGGACGGTCCTGGCGGTCCTGACGGTCTTGCCGTGGTTTTGCCTCGTTGACCTTCCAGGGACGACCCTGGACGTCCTTGTCGTTCAAAGCCTTGATGGCCTCCTCGGCCTGTCCTTTGTCGGGCATCTCGACAAATCCGAATCCGCGGGAACGTCCGGTCATCTTGTCCATGATGACGGAAGCGGAAGACACTTCACCATAAACCTCAAAGGCCTCCCGCAATTCCTGGTCGGAAAGACCATAGGGGAGGTTGCCGACATAGATATTCATACCTGTCACTTCCATTCTTCTCGAAGGTGTGTGCCGTTTCCCGCTCTGCGGAGAACGGCGATCCATTTCGCCGAGCTAGGCCCGGCTTCAGACTCAATCCAACTCTCTGCCCGACACGTCCTGCGTTCTTCTCACTGAACCCCGGCCGAGTCAAGAGACATCTACGGGCTCAGGAGGTGGCTCCGCGCACCCCGTGGATGGTGATCCGGGCCGAGCGCAGCCCGTGAAGCGTGTACAGGGTCAGCGCCAACCAGATAAAGACGAAAGTGGTCAGGTCATGAACGCCGAAAGGCTCCCTGAAAACCAGGATTCCCAGACCGAAGGTCAGGCTCGGGGCGATGTATTGGAGCAGACCAAGCGTGGTCAGCGTCAGTCGCCTGGCCCCGACTACGAACATGAGCAAAGGCACCGAGGTCACGATTCCCGTACTGGCCAGAAGGAGATCCATGGCCGGGGTGGTCCAGGCCAGGGCCGTGCCCGAAAAAACGATGAACCCGAGGGCCGGAAGGGCTAACATTGCCGTTTCCAGAAACAGCCCCGGAATGGGCTTGGCCGGGGACACCTTCCGGGTCAATCCGTAGAAGGCGAAAGTCACGGCAATGCCCAATGCCAGGTATGGGGGACGGCCGTAGGCCCAGACCGCGTTGGCCACGCCGGCCATGGCCAGGACCACAGCCACGGCCTGTAGGGGCCGCAGACGTTCCTGGAAGAAAACCCGGCCCAGGGCCACGTTGACCAGGGGGTTGATGTAGTAGCCCAGACTGGCCTCCAGGACATGGCCAGTGTTCACAGCCAGGATGTACAGAAACCAGTTGAGCCCCAGAAGCAGCCCGGCCGCACCGATAAGCAGAATCTTTCCGGGCCGGACCAAAGCCAGTGTCTCCCCCCACCGCTTCTGGATGGTCAAGATCGCGGCAGCGAAGACCATGGACCAGACGACACGATGGCAGAGTATCTCGAAAGGCGGGACGACCTGCAGAACCTTCCAGTACAGCGGCAGCAGGCCCCAGAGGGTGAAGGCCCCGGCCGCGGCCAGCAGGGCCGGGCCCACCGGGGTGGACGACGTTGTCGGTTTCATGGTTTTCGGGCCGTTCTGGCCTGCTGCCGTCGCTCAGTACACCTTGCGCCGGTCAAAGCCCCGGCCCAGGACGCTGAAGGTGTTCTCCACGATGAACATGGCCTCCGGGTCCACCGTGAAGACGAGTTCCTCCAGCCGCTTGAGCTGGATGTTGTTGACGACCGTCATCAGGATCTTCTTGTCTTGGCCCGTGTAGGCTCCGACACCCTTCAGGAAGGTCGCCCCCCGCCTGAGCTCGTCCACGATCTTGCGGCCTATCTCTTCCGGTCGGTTGGAAATGATGAAGACCACCTTGCGCTGGCTGAACAGGGCCAAGGTCTTTTCCACCGTCATGGACGAGATGAACACCAGAATCATGGAGGCCACCACCAGATCGGGGCTGAGAACGGCCAGGCTGAACCCGAACAGGACGAAGTTGAAGACAAAGGAGAACCGGCCGATGCCGATGTTGTACTTCTGGTAGAGGTACACGGCGATGATGTCCGTTCCCCCGCCCGATCCCAGGGACCGAAGAACGATTCCGGCCCCGAACCCGACCATGGCCCCGCAGGCCACGCAGGCGTAGACTTGGTTCGCGATGGAGAATGAGGTGGGGATGATCTGGTAGATCAGGGTCGTGTAGACCATGGCGTAGAAGCTGTAGAGGCAGAACCTCCGGCTGATCTTGAACCATCCAAAGACGAAGATCGGGACGTTCAGGAAGAAGAACAACATCCCCGGGTTGAGAAACTCCGTGGCGTAGTAGATCAGCGAGGAAATCCCGAAGATCCCTCCAGGCATAAACTGGTGGGGGACGGCCAGGGTCTTGATCCCGAAGGTGTAGATCGTCGAGCCGAGGGAAATCAGAAACAGGTTCCAGGGGATCGCGTACCGAAAATCTTTGCCGAGAAACATGGGGCTCCGGAAATGGTTGAATATTGGGCAGGGCGGGCTGCCGAAACGCCCCGGACTCTGGCCTGAATCACTGCGCTTGGCAAGGCGCAAGAGGTGCGGTGAATCGCGCCCGGATTCAATCGAGGCCCACTTTCATCCCCAAAGCCTCGTTCCAACGCTGAATGACAAATCAGCCTGTTTTGCCCCCCAGACCGGCCAGAACCTCCGCGAGATCCTCCATCAGCACCGGCTTGGCCAGATAGCCGTTCATTCCGGCGGCCAGGAACTTCTCCCTATCGCCCTTCATGGCGTAGGCCGTCAGGGCGACAATGGGGATGTGCCGCTTGGAGCCCAGGGAATCGGATGACCGGATGGCCCGGGTGGCCTCGACTCCGTTCATGATCGGCATCTGGATGTCCATGAGCACGCAGTCGAAATCATCTTCAGCCAGGATTTCCAGGACCTGCCGACCGTCCTTGGCCACGGCCACCCGATGACCGGCCTTTTCCAGCAACTTTCGGGTCGGAATCTGATTGGAGAGGTCGTCCTCGGCCAGAAGGATTCGCATCCGCCGGCAAGCCCTGGTCGACTCCGGCCCGGTCTGACCCGAAGCCTCTGTCGGCAACTTGAAGGGCAGGACCACGTAGACCCGGCTCCCTTTGCCGACCTCGCTTTCCATGGCCATGCTCCCGCCCATGAGCTGAACGATTCGACGGACAATGCTCAGGCCCAGGCCCGCTCCCTGATGCCGACGGGTGTAGAGTTCTTCGACCTGCTTGAAGGGCTGGAAGATTTCCTCCAGACGATTTTCGGCCACCCCCACCCCGGTATCGGACACCGTCACCAGAACCCGGAGGTCATTCCCCTTGGCTGGTGACAGACGGTCCATCTCGACCTTTACCGATCCCTGGTCCGTGAACTTGAGAGCGTTGCCTACCAGATTGAAGACGATCTGCCGGAGGCGGGCCTCGTCGCCCACCAGCCGCCCCGGCAGGGCCCGGTCCAGGGTCCATTCCAGGACCACCCCCTTGCTCCTGGCCGTGACGGCAAACAATCCGACGACCGATTCGCCGATGGACCCGACCTCGAACGCCTCCTCGACGAGATCCATCTTCCCTGCCTCGACCCTGGACAGGTCCAGGATGTCGGTCAGCAGGCGGGTCAGACGGTCGGCCGCGGTGGCGGCCAGATTTACATACTCCCGCTGGTCATCCTCCAGAAAAGTGGTCTGGAGAAGCTGCATCATGCCCGTGATGCCGTTGATGGGGGTCCGGATCTCGTGACTCATGTTGGCCAGAAACTCGGACTTGGCCCTGGTGGCCTCCTCGGCCCGTTCCTTGGCCCGGACAATGGCCTCCTCGGAGCGCTTGCGCTCGGTGATGTCCGTGTGAGTGCCGACCATGCGCGTCGCTCGGCCGTCCTTGTTCCGGGAGGCGGCCCGGCCCCGGCCCAGTATCCAGCGCCATGATCCGTCCTTGGCCCGCATCCGGTACTCGATCTCGAACGATTCGGCCCGGTTCTCAATGCAGTTCGTATTGGCCTCCAGGGCCCGTTCTCCGTCCTCGGGGTGGATGAGATCCATCCAAGAGGAAACATGAGCCGGTATCCCATCGGCCGCGTAGCCGAGCATTTCGGCGTAGGCCGGGCTGTAGTAGACCTCCCCGGTCCCGACATTCCAATCCCAGATGCCGTCCCTGGCCGCGTCCATGGCCAGCATGAAGCGCTCCTCGCTCTTGCGCAGGGCCTCCTCGACCATCTTGAGCCCGGTGATGTCGACCAGTACCCCGCGCAGGCCCACGGCCTTTCCATCATGGACAATGGGCCTGCTCGACGAACGGACCCAGACCATGCCGCCATCCTTCTTGACGAGCCGGTACTCGTTGGACTCCAGCCTGCCGGCCATGATCTCTCCCCAGGCCCGCTCCAGCCGGGGCAGATCCTCGGCCAGAACGAACTCCGAATACCGCCTGCCAACGATCTCGACCGGGGCGAAGCCCAGGAGTTCGACCACCCGTGGGCTCACATACTGGATGGTCCCATCCTGGCCGGTCGAAAACAAGACGTCGTTGATGTTCTCGACCAGCTCCTGATAGTTCTGGCTGAGTTTGAACCTGGCCGCTTCGGCCTCCCTGCGGCCGGTGATGTCCGAAACAAAGCCCTCATAAACGACCCGACCCTGCTCGTCCCGCACGACTCGGGCGCTCCGGGACACCCAGATGACCGTACCGTCACGGCGGACCATTTGGAACTCCTGGTTCATGACCTCGGTCCGGTCCCTCAGGGCCTTTTTGAGCCTTTCCCGGTCCTGCGGGTCGGCATACAACTGGGTGCCTATGTCCGTGACCGAATCGATGAGTTCCCGGGGCGATGCGAAGCCGAACATCCTGGCCATGCAGATGTTGGCCGCGGTGAATCTCCCTTCGGGCGTGGACGTGTACACCCCGATGGGGGCGTTCATGAGCAGGTCGTGGCCGTTCTCGAAAAAGACATTATCGGTGTCGTGGCATTCCGCTGACATGATGTCCTCCGGCTGGCAAGATCCATAAACGACAAAGGGGGAGATGGACTCGACGTCCATCCCCCCCTGGGAATTTTCTCGACCACGACCGCTGACACCTTGTCAAGGCTCTTTGCTCGGTCGTTCAAATCGGCGAGCATAAGAAGAATGAGACGTCAATGGAAATGGGTCGGGCAAACCTGAGCATCATCGAACTCGGCTCGCCGTGATCCCGAAAGGCGGAAATGGTGGGGGTCAGGACGGGATGCGGCCGAGCAGGCGAAGAACCCCGTCCAAGAAGGTGTACGGATGAGGCGGGCAGCCCGGAACGAACAGATCCACAGGGATGTGTTCCTGCGTCCCCGTGCCCGCCGGCGGCAGCCCGGCAAATGGCCCGCCGGAAATGGCACAGGAACCCACCGCGATGACCAGCTTCGGCTCTGGCACGGCCTCGTAGGTCTTGATCAGGGCCTCCCTCATGTTCTCCGGCACCGGCCCGGTCACGTAGAGCCCGTCGGCGTGTCGCGGTGAGGCCACGAATTCCATGCCGAACCGGCCAATATCGAAGACGACCGTGGTCAGCACGTTGGCGTCGGCCTCGCAGGCGTTACACCCGCCCGCACTAACTTGGCGCAGTTTGAGGGACCGGCCAAAGAGCGTGCGCATTCTGGAATCCAGGGCCTCGACCCTTGGGGCCAGATCAGGCATCATGATCAGATCTTCGCGACGACGTCCGGCCAGACAATAGTCCTGGCTGAATCGGACGATTCCATGCATGCAGGCCCTTTCGCAGGCTCCGCAAAAAAGACAAGTCCCGAGATCGATTCCAAGCACGTTGGCAGTCCTGTGCAGAGAATCGGTCGGACAGACCTCCATGC
>RZZR01000070.1 GCA_009929795.1 Deltaproteobacteria bacterium
CGCTGGTTCAGGGACAAATACTGCCACAAGCACGACATCGCCATGGACGCAAGGTCCGGGGCCTGTCCACACTTCGAGCATGACTAGGGGTCAGACATGACCGACGACCCGTCAATGGATTCCCACATTCAAGCCTGCCGGGGTCGGGTGCTTTTGCTGTGCGCCTATCTGGCCAGCGCGGAGCAGCCGCCCTTGTCCCTGGTCGAATCACTGACCACGGGCCGATGCCAAGGCTTTTTGCGAATGCACCATCTAAGCGACTTGAGAGGTTTCACCATGTCCCGACCTAAAGAATATCGAAAAGACCGTCCGACCAACGAACCGTCCAGGCCCAACTTGAAGGGCGAAATCATAAGCGTCTGCCTGGACCTGTTAGGCATCCTTGACGCCGAGGAAATCGACAGACGCCAGGGGCGGGCAAAAATCAACGAACTGCTGGCAATCGCACGGGAGGTGGGCCGATGAAGTCCGACGAACTGCGATCCCTGGCCAACGATCTGCGAGCCGTTGCCCTGTGTCTGACCGGACCAGGTGCGCCCGAGACCAAGGTCGCCGCGCCTGGCGTTATTCTCCGGGTGGTCGAGGTCCTGGACCAAGAGGCTAGGCGCCAACGACGACCATGGTGGAGGAGATTATGGACAAGATAACCCATTTCTGCCCGCCTGCTGTCAGGCCATTTGATGAAGTTTTCGCGACTGGCCTTTGCCCGTTCTGCATGGCTGAAGCAGTCCGAACCGACCGAACAATGAAACCCTATCGGTCAATGGTCTGCACGGCCTGCGGCCAACGCTGGACGACTGTTTCCGTCAATCTCATCTGGCGTGATTGTTTCGAGCAGGCCCATGTCATCGAAGAAATCCGAGGCCAGTTATCCAAACTTGCTACATAAAGCGCCAATACTGGATTGCCGTTCGGGATGGTTCTGCTATTATGGGAACCATCTTGAACGTCAACCGGGAGAAATCATCCATGGATAGAAAAACATTTATGCACGAACTTGCACGAACACAACCCGAAAGCGAAGTTGCCTCGCGTGCGCCTGTTGACGATGCACGCGCCGGATTGATTGCCGGGGCATTGAACTCCAGAGGGACCGACGCCAGTTCTGGCGCCTGGGGCGAAACCCTGCGTGGTGCTTTGGTGGCCTTGGGCCTGCGCCATGAGGACGTCGAACGAAGTGACATCAAGTTGTTTCGGCGCGCAATGTCATCGGCTACATTTCAAGCCGCTTTGGCATCATCCGTTCAAAATTTCGTAGTAAAGCCGGGAGTCATCAGGGGCGCCTGGTCTGCACTATGTCGCGAACAAGAAATGCCCGACTTCAAAGAGCAGGAAATTTACCTGCCGAGCTTTCCGGCCCTGTTTTTGAAACCCGAAGGCCATGAAATCCAAGAATCGGACGCCGTGTCAGAAAAGACATCGGCCAGCATGAAATCATGGGCGAGGGTCTATTCGCTTATTTTCGCCGGGGACAGCATGGACGTTTTGAGCCTGCCCGCCATCGGTCAAGGCATCGCATCGGCTGTCAACGCGACCATCAACGCCAGGCTGGCCACGGTCCTTGAATCTGCCGACCTGGCAGAGACATCCGGGTCCATGGACGCCACGGGCCTGGGGGCGGGCTTTCAGTCTCTACGCGACCAGACCGACCAGGCCGGTAATGATCTGGGCCTTGTCCCTGCCGCTATCGTCGTCCCATCGACCTCCGAGGTGGCGGCCCGAACTCTCATGGCTGGCTGGCCTGGGGCGCCCAAGGTGGTGGTCCTGCCCGGCCTGGCTGCCGGATCTTTCTACGTCGCTTCCGACCCGCTCCAGCAGGCCAGCTTTGCCATTCTGACCATGGGCGACTTGACTCCGGAAATTTCAACGAGGCTGGATTTCAGAACGGACATCCTGAAAATCAAGGTAATAACTCATTTTGAGATTGCCCAGACATCCGTCAAGGGCGTGGTGCGGGTGAACGCATGAACTTGAAATCACTCTCAACCGACGAACTGCTCAACCTGGCCAGCAGAGCCACCAGGGCCGACGACATCAACCGCCTTTTGGCGGGCCGGTCAAGTAAGGTGTCAACGAGCATCCGCTCGTTCTCATAAAGGCCGCACTGAGCCATGGATCAGTGCAAAACTGTCTTCTCTAGGACAGTTCTCCGCCAGGAGGCCCGCCGCAAGGTGGGCCTTTTGGTTTTTTGCGCGGGGTCCTCCTGGGGAATATCGCTATCTCGGGTCAAAGAGCGCGCGACATTCCGCTAGGTATAATTTTTTTTCAACGGTTCCATGCGCATAATGCGCAATAGCCAAAAGGCCGTTGCTGACGGCCTGACGCTCTGATACAGCCACGGAACGCCTTTTGTCGTGGTTTTGTATTCCGACCATGTTTTCATGGTCGGAAATTGCGTATAGATTTTTTCGATGGAAAGCATTGATTTTATGCGCATGATTACCATTTCAATTTTCACCACAAGATTGGCGTGCTTTCCGCGCGTTCTATGACCCGACAGAGCCACAGGTCGCCGGAGGACCCGAAGAAATTTCTGCCCATCTGCATCTGGTCGTCCTGGCCGGTCCCACATCTCAAAAAAGTGGGACAGGAGTGGGACAGAAATTTCAGAAACAAAAAAGCCCTTACTGCTTTTCGCTGTAAGGGCTTGATTTTTCTGGTGGGCCACCAAGGAATCGAACCTTGAACCTCCGGATTAAGAGTCCGCTGCTCTGCCAATTGAGCTAGTGGCCCGAAGTTGCGCCTTTGGTGCCGCGCAACGTGGTTGGCTACCTATTGAACTCTGATATGCGTGTCAAGGGTCAAAAAGGGCTTGCGGAATTTTTCGGCTGGATACAGAAGAAGGGCCATGCAGCGACTGACAATCATTATAGCAACCCTAGTGCTCGTTTTCGGCTGGGCTTTGGGTTTGCAGGCCGAGGTCGATCTGGCCCGGCCCGACGAGATGCCCGAGGTGGAAATCCCGGTCTCCTTGGCTCTGGAAGTGTTTCGGATGGACCCTGTTCCAGAGTCTGGGCCGCCCATCGTGGCTGTGTTGTGGATCGATCCGGATTCTGGGTGGCACACCTACGCCAACGATCCCGGACCCGGAGGGTTTCCCACTGTGGTCACGGCCAGGCTGGAGCCCGACGGCCTGGATATCGTTCCGATCTATCCATCTGGACAGAGAAAGCCGGAAGTCTACGATTCTTCCATCCTGTCCAATGTTTTCGAGGGGCGCACTCCGGTTTTCCTGCCGATACCCGTTGTCCCGGAGGACGGGATCGAGCTCCGAGCTCAAATCCGCATGCTCATGTGCACCTCCACGACCTGCCTGCCGGTGGAGGAGGAGGTCGCCCTCAATTTGGGTCAGCCATATTTTTCTCTGGCCGTGGCCCAGGGCCAGGATTGGTGGCCAGTGTGGGAGCGGTCGGCACCGGGCGTCGAGAAGAGGCCTGACGGATTCTCCGAAACGGATGCCCCCCGGGAAACGATAGACCCGACGGCCCTGAATATCGAACCCAGGTTTTTTTCTCCCGGGCTGGAGGTCCGCTCCATGGGCAAGGCGGCCGTCTTCGCCTTTCTTGCCGGACTGATCCTCAACTTCATGCCCTGCGTCCTGCCGGTCATTACCCTCAAATTGAGGTCCTTCATTCCTGTTGTCGAAGGAAGCCAAACCCGGCAGATGCGTTCCTTTCGGGAACACAATCTATTTTTCGCCTTGGGTATGCTCATATACTTCATCATTTTGGCCGTGGTCATCGCCATGACCGGGATGGCCTGGGGAGAGATTTTCCAGCAGCCGGTGGCCATTCTCGTCCTGGCGGCGGTCATATTTGCCCTGGGGCTGAGCCTGTTCGGAGTCTACAATCTGCCGATCATCGATCTGAAGGCCGGGGCATCGCATCATCCTCGGATCGAATCCCTGTTCACCGGCATGTTGGCCACGATTCTGGCCACTCCGTGCAGCGGTCCCTTTCTTGGAGGGGTGTTGGCCTGGGCACTGATTCAGCCCCCAACGGTCATTGCCACGGTTCTTTTCTGCATAGGCCTGGGCATGGCCAGCCCGTACATGACCATGGCCGTTTTTCCGGGCATGTACCGGTTCCTGCCCCGCCCCGGCAACTGGACCGTCCATCTGGAACGTATCCTCGGGTTCGTGCTCATGGCCACCTGTGTCTATCTGGTGGGCCTTTTGCCTTCCGAAGACATCGTCGAGGTTTTGATCCTCTTTCTGGCCATCGCCTTGGGGGCCTGGATGTGGGGCAATTGGACCTCTCTGGCGCAGAGCGCTTTCAAACGGTGGACCATTCGGGGGGCGGCCTTGCTCATGGTCGTCCTGACGGTTTTCGTGCTTTTCCGGCCTGAACCCATGGGCCAGGCCTGGAGGCCGTTCACGACCCAGGAGTTTCTCGATCGCCTTGGCCGGGAACGGATTGTCCTGGATTTCACGGCCGACTGGTGCCCCAACTGCAAGTTTTTGGAAAAGGCCGTGTTGACTCCCGGTCGACGGGCGGAATGGGAAAGGCGCTACGGAGCGATTTTTTATCAGATCGATCTGACCCGGGAAAACGACGCGGGATCGGAGCTGCTGGCCATGCTCGGCAGCCGTAGCATTCCGGTGGTGGCCCTTTTCTCCGAGGACCGTCCGAAGTCCCCCCTTGTACTTCGGGACCTGTTTACCACCGGCCAGATAGAAGAGGCCCTGGCCGCGGAGTTTGGGCCCAAGGCTCAGTCGGGTCGCAGGGAGTAGTCCATGTTCCGGCGTCGGGGGGTGAACCCGGCCCGGGAGATCAGGCGTTTGAGCTCGTCTTCGGCCAGACGGAATCGGACCCCTGCAGCGGCGACGACGTTCTCCTCGATCATGGTCGAGCCGAAGTCGTTGGCCCCCCAGATGAGGGCCAGCTGGCCGATCATGGGTCCTTGGGTGACCCAGGAGGCCTGGATGTTGGGAATGTTGTGGAGAAAGAGGCGGGAAAGAGCCAGAAATTTGAGATACTCCGCGGAAGAGGCCTCGGGATGGTCGATGCGGGTGTTGTTCGGCTGAAACGTCCAGGGAATGAAGGCCGTGAAGCCGCCTGTGTCCTCCTGCAGGGAGCGGATGCGCTCCAGGTGTTCAAGCCGTTCTTCGATGGTTTCGCCATGGCCGAACATCATGGTCGCCGTGGTCTTGAGGCCAAGACCGTGGGTGGCGCGCATGACTTCCAGCCAGGCCGAGGTCGAGCATTTGTTGGGGGAAACCCGGTTTCTGACAGCGTCGACTAGGATTTCCGCCCCTCCGCCGGGAATGGAGTTTAGCCCGGCATGGCGCAGTCGGTCGATTATATCGACTGGAGACAACCCTGTTTTTCGGGCCAGGAAGTGGATTTCCGGGGGCGAAAAAGCGTGGATGGCCACTTCGGGAAAGGCTTCCTTGATGGACCGGAGCATATCCGTGTAGAAACCGAGGTCGAGATCGGGGTGCATCCCACCCTGGAGCAGGATCTGGTACCCGCCGAGTTCGACGGTTTCGCCGACCTTGGCCAGGAGTTGCTCCCGGGAGAGAACATAGGCCTCGGGATGGCCTTGGGGGCGGAAAAAGGCGCAGAACCGGCATTCCGAGACGCAGATATTGGTGTAGTTAATGTTTCTGTCGACGATATAGGTCGCGATGGGTTCCGGATGCAGGGCCGTGCGCTTGGCATGGGCCAAGCGACCGAGTTCGAACACGTTGGAGGATCGCCAAAGATCCAGAGCCTGGGAGACGGTTATGGTGTCGTTCATGGATGTGAATAGGGAGAAAGGTTTGGAATTCGGACCACAGTTTGTGAAGAATGAGGAACTAGCCGCCCTCCTCAGGGAGGTCAAGACAGTGGCCGTACTCGGAGCCAAGGACAAGCCGAGTCAGGCGGTGGACAGGGTCGGCCGGTATCTGTTGGACCATGGGTTCACGGTCGTTCCCGTGCACCCGGTGCGCACAATGGTCTGGGGCCTGGAGGCCTACCCCAGTCTTGGAGAGGTGCCCGGGCCCATTGATCTGGTCGACGCCTTCCGGGCCGCGGTCCACTGCCCGGGCCACGTGCGGGAGGCCCTGGCCCTGGCCGTCAGGCCCCGTATCTTCTGGGTTCAGTCGGGCATCATAAGTCCCGAGGCAATGTCCTTAGCCAAGGAAGGCGGCATGGTCTATATTGAAGATCGATGTCTGATGGTCGAGCATGACCGGTTGCTTCGGGAGGGTTGGCTGTGAATGAACTCGAGAGGCTGGAGGCCGAACTGGAGGCGGTATTCGTCTGCCAGCGTTGCGGTGCTTGTTGCCTCGGCCAGGGCGGTATCGTCGTCGGCCTGGCCGAACAGGAACGCATCTGCGCCTTTCTCGGCCTTTCCCTGGTCGAGTTTCTGGAAACATATGCCGTGGAACGGCGGGGAAAAGTCGAGATCGCCGTCAACGACATGAATCAATGTGTTTTTTTCGGCCCTTCAGGATGTCTGATTCATCCCGCCAAACCCGATGTCTGCAGGGCCTGGCCCTTTTTTCGGGGCAATCTCATGGACCGCGACAGTTGGAAGATGGCCCAGGACGCCTGTCCCGGCTTGATCAGGACCGCGTCTTTCAAGGAGTTCTCCCGTCTTGGACTCCGCTACCTGCAGTGCAGGAAGTTGGTCCACGTTGGGCGGGACGAGGCCAACGCCCTGATCGTCAGGGACATCGAGGTCTCCTTCATGTCCGGAAACGGTGAAGAGGAATGAGTCTCGACCTTCGACGGGCCTATGAAGTTCTCGGGCTGAAACCCGGGTCCGGACGGGAGGAGGTCAAGAGCGCCTACCGGAGACGGGCCTTCAGTTTGCACCCCGATCTTCATCCTAATGATCCCGATGCCGGTCGAAAGTTTAACGAATTGAACCGGGCCTACGTAATCGTCAAGCATCATCTCCGGATCGGATCGAGTTCCCCGGGCAAAGACTCCCGCCGTGAGCCTTCCGGAGAGGCCAAATCGGGTTGGCGCAAGGCCGGCCCCGAGCATGGAGAGAAAAAGGCCGGATCCGAACGTCCGGCCGGATCGGCTCCCAACGGGAGTACCGCGGATCAGGAACGTGTCATGCGGGACATTCTGAACGATCCCTTTGCCCGGCAGGTCTTCGAGGACATTTTCCAGAAGATCAGGCGCGACGGTGGCCGTCCTCCGGTAGTTCCGGCTGTCGAGCGAAAAAGACTTCGCCTCGGCTTTCGGAACATGGGCGTTGATCTCGATCTGAGTGATGGCCTGTGGAGCGGCGTCAAGAATTGGTTTCACGGGCATCTGGACGATCATCAGACCGTTCAGCTCCCGCCCGGGAGTCTTTTGCCCGGGTCAACAGTCCATCTGACCCTACGATCTGCCCTTGGACAGCCCAGGACCATGAAGGTTGTCCTTCCACTCAATTACGTTGTCGGCCGGGAGGTCCGCCTCAAGGGCCAGGGTCGCCGCCTTGGACCCTGGAAGGGCGATCTCTACGTTCGTTTCCTGGCCAGATAGTCAGAAGATTTTGTCCAATATGAGGTGGGAGGCATACCCGGCCGTTCCAGCCAGAAAAAAAGGGAACACGGCCGTGGGTGGAGTGCCATAGAAGACGACCGGCAGGGAGGCCACGGCCAGGGGAACGCCTAGCATGGCCCAGCCCGAATGGGTCCAGCCCCGGTGACGCCCGACGGCCGGGAGCATGGCCAGGAACCCAAGGACCGCAGCCCACCGAAATTCTCCAAGTGCCATGAGCACCAGATCGACGGCGATCAGGACAGGGTAGAACAAGTTCTGCCCCTTGGAGTCCGTGTCCACATCCGGAAAAAGTCCCCCGAGCACTCCGGCCACGGCCAGACCAGCGGCTTCACCCGGCCCGGGGCGGAACATGTCCCCCCAGGCTAGGCCGACGCCCAAGGCTCCGGCCGCAGCCAGTCCGCCCAGGATGTGAGACCTGTATCCCGGCACCGCATGCAGCCTAGAACATTTCCTTCTCGTTTTCCTCGATGGTCTGCTCGATGGATCGGCGGAGCTCCTCCGGAAGCCCCATGATGTCGACGTTCAGAAAACCCCGGACGATGGTCGACGTGGCTTCATCCTCGTCTAGACCCCGGGCCATGAGGTACTCGATCTCTTCCTGGGCGATCTTGCCCACGGCCGCCTCGTGGGAGAGTTCCACGCCGGTGACCGAGCCTTCGAGTTCGGGGATGGCGTGGATGATGCCGTTGCCGAGGATGAGGCCCTTGCATTCGAGATGCCCCCTGGCAGGAACGGCGTTGCCGATGATGTGTCCCCGGGCGATAATCTTGCCGCCGGTGGTGATGGTTCTGGAGATGATCTCGCCCCTGGTTTCCGGGGCGTTGAGGACGATGCGATTGCCTGTGTCGATGTGCGATCCCTCAGGGGCGACGATGACCGAGTTGAACCTGCAGACGGCCCCTGCACCGTTCAGAAAGATGGTGGGATAGGAGGTCACCGATCCGACTTTCTTGAGCAGGATGTAGTTGTTCAGAAATACCCCGCCCTCCTCGACAATGCCCACGGTCTTCGGGCGGACCATGACCTGTTCGCCCCAGTTGTGGACCATGGTGAAGGTCAGCCGGCCGCCTTTCTTGATGTAGAATTCGGAGATGCCCAGGTGCAGGGCGGACTGGACCGATTCGGAGGTCGTGCATCCGGTGATGATGTGGACGTCCGAGTCTTCCTCGACGACGACGATGTTGTGGACGTTCTGGCCGACGTTCTCGCCTTTGATGAACAGGCAGGATTGGACGGGTTCGTCGATCTTGGCCCCCTTGGCCGTGCGGATGAAATAGCCCCCGTGAAGGTTCTGGTCGGCCCGGCGTGTGATCTCGTCCTGGTTCCGGTCGATGGCCCGCCAGTAGTATTCCGGGAGCCCGTCGTATTTTTTCAGGGCCTGTTTGATGCCCAGGATCTCAACTCCCTTTTGGCGGGAATGGCAATGGGCGTTGGAGTGATCGATGTGCAGGAAGGATCCGCTTCTTCCTTTTTCCTCGATATCCACTCCGGCCATGAGCAGGCGCCGGCGGTCTTCATCCGAGAGCTGTCGGAGGTCTTCCAGAGGAGCGCCGTCCCGGCCCGTGAATTGGAACTGGTCGAAGTCGAGTTTTGGATCGGCCTGTTCCCGGGGCCGCATTTTGGTCAATTCAGACATCTGATGCACTCCTTGTATCCGAACTTGCTGATATGATCGAGGATGTCCCTGGGCCGGGTCGGACGGTTGTCGCAGCAGAGAACGCCGTCGAACATGACCTGGCCCCGGTCGGCGTTGACATAGTCCAGGATGTATCCGGTATGGGTGATGATCAGGCCCGAAGTCTTGGGCCGAATGCGTCGGAGTTCCTTCATGCTCAGGCCGGGCTTGGGTTCCTGGTCTCCCTGCAAAAGCATGCGGGCCGTGTTGCCGATGAGGGCCATATTTTCCATGTCAACTCCGGACTCGGGCTCGTCGAACAGAACCATCTTGGGCTGTTGGGCCATGAGTTGCAGGAGTTCGGAGCGTTTGATTTCACCGCCGGAGAATCCGGAGTTGATGTCCCGGTCGAGGAATTTGTCGAAGTTGACCTGCCTGGCCATGCGTTCAACATCGACTTCCCGGTCCCGGGCGCACATCTCCACAAGATGCTTGGTTTTCAGCCCGTGGATGGTCGGGGGGCGTTGGAAGGACATGCCGATTCCCAGCCGGGCCCGCTCGTAGCTCGGCAGATCGGTGATGTCCTGATCCATGAAGATGATCCGTCCCTTGGTCACAACATACCCGCTGAATCCCATGATGGCCATGAGCAGGGTGGTTTTTCCAGATCCGTTGGGTCCGAAGAGAATGAAGGTTTCCCCGTCGTTGATCTCGAGATTGATGCCCTTGAGCACTTCCTTGTCGCCGATGCTCACGTGCAGGTTTTCCAATTTCAGCATGGCGCGTTCCTTAGCTGGGTTGAGGGTTGTTTCGGAGGTTCGTCAGATAAGACAGGGGCAGGCGAAAGTCCAGACGGCCCCTATGAAAATTGTCCAGTGGCGAAGAAGGAATCCAGCCGCGTTTTGAGGCGTCGTGAGATCCTGGCGCGCAACCGAACGAGAATGGCCGAAACCAGATCGGCGGCATGTTCAAGCCGTTCGAGATGCCCGGAGTTGTCGACGATCAGTCCGCAAGACTGGTACTTTGTCTTGGCCGAAAGATGCCATGATTCCATGGCCGCGATGACCTCCGGAGACCACCCTCGGGACTTCAACGCCGCCAATCGCTCGTTCTCCGGCCGAAACACTCCCAGAATCAGATCGAAGCGGTTTTTGTCCAGATGCCTGGACTCCGCGAGCAGGGGAATTTCGGCAAAGATCACCCGGTCCTTGGACCGGCTCGCAAGGTAGGTCTCCAGGCCGTGCGCCACCAGGGGATGGATCAGTCCCTCCACTTCCCGGCGCAGACCGGGCTCCTCGATCATGGCCTGGAAGAGCTTTTGACGGTCCACCTGGCCGTCGTGTTCCTCCAGAAATCGGGAACCATACGATCTTCTAAGCATCTCCCAACCGTCCCCGTCCTGGCGGTAGAGGTCCCGGACATGGTCGTCGGCACTCCAGACCCTTTCCCCCTTGGCAGCGAGGGCTGTGGCCAAAACGCTCTTCCCCGATCCAGGCAGGCCGGTCAGGGCGACGACCATGGGTTTTCGCTGCAAGAGAAGCAAGACCCGCATGAAGTCCTGAGGCGGAGGAAGGCGGACGTCGATGGGCGATCCGTCGAGCGGGTGGTCCAGTCGGACATGCCAGGCGTGGAGGAGTTGGCGGACGACAAGTTTGCCCAGAAGGGGATGATTTCCGGGAATGACGGAACTCTTTGGGCCGTAGACCCTGTCTCCGAGAATGGGATGACCGATGTGGGCCAGATGGACCCGGATCTGATGGGTCCGTCCGGTGAAAATCCTGACCCGCAGGAGGGCATGGCCGTTTCCGGGAGGAGACCAGACATGCTCCCAGGTGGTCAAGGCCGGCCGGCCGCCCTTGGGGACCACGGCCATTTTGGTCTTGATCTCTGGGTGCCGGCCAAGAGGGAGTTCGATTCGTCCTCGATCGGGTCCCGGCCGGCCGTGGACCACGGCCAGGTATTCCTTCTCGACCGACCTGGCCGCGAACTGCCTGGCCAGGGCCAGCCTAGCGGCCTGGGACTTGGCCACGACCAGGACTCCGGACGTGTCCTTATCCAGTCGATGGACAATGCCCGGCCGTTGGTCCCCAGGCTTGGCAAGGGCCGGGAAGGCGAAGGCCAGTCGATGGGCCAGGGTCGGTTCGTCGATTCCCGGGGCCGGATGCGTACAGAGGCCTGCGGGTTTGTCGATCACGGCCAGATCGTTATCCCCCCACAGAATGCCGAGCGGGGTCGGATCAGGTTCCAGAGTCCGGCCTTGTGGAGACGGGGGAGCCTCAATGAAAACCCTTTGACCTGCCTTGAGTCTGTATCCGGGTTTTAGGCAGGGCAGGCCGTCCACCGTGGCCAGGCCGTCTTTGATCCACGTCTGGATTTTGGACCGACTGGTGTCAACACGGCCGGACATGGCCATCAGGGCCGTATCAAGGCGCTTCCCTTCGAGACCTTCGTGGACGGTGAAGGTCGGTTCAACCGGTGTGGAGTGACTCATCTGCTGGCATGTGTCTCGCTTTGGCGACTTCGGGTTCGGCGCAAAGCCCTGGAACACTCATTCAAGGCTTCGAGCCGGTTCCTGTCAAGACGTCCGAGTGTCATTGGGACTGGAAGTGCTTGAAACGCGCTGAACTTTCATGTAAAATCACAACAAGCGCCTTAACCACGGATTCATTCCAAGGAGGAGTCCATGTCCCGCTCTCCGCTTATCAAGCAGGCCTTCCATCCCAAAAGTGACGATTTTTTCCAGATTTTTAGGTCCTTCGCCCTGAAGATGGAAGCCCACGGCATGCCGGCCATCGTTATCAACGTCTTCAAGTACTACTTCGATCAGCTTCTTTCAGGTTACCAGGGAAAACTTTCGGAGCATGACATCGAGCCCATCGCAGACGAGGACATCGAACATTATGAAAAACTCGAGGAATACCGAGAAGTCGGCCAAGATGCCATGGACATGCTGGCCATCGTCAAGTTGAACGGCGGATCGGGCACGAGCATGGGTCTGACCAAAGCCAAATCCCTTCTTCCTGTGAGGCGTGGACAGACCTTCCTGGACATCATCGTTCGACAGGTGGAGGCTATGCGCGAACGGAACGGGACCACGGTCCCCCTGCTGTTCATGAACAGTTTCAGTACACACACCGACACCATGCTGGCCCTGGGAGACTTTGACAATGGAGAGACCCGCATCCCCCTGGCTTTTCTCCAGCACAAGTTTCCCAAGGTACTACAGAAGGATTACTCTCCGGCCACTTGGCCCCAAAATCCAGAATTGGAGTGGAATCCTCCCGGCCATGGGGACATCTTCCAGGCCATGGTCACTTCGGGAGTGCTCCAGAAGCTCTTGAAGGGCGGCTTCAAGTACGCTTTTATCTCCAATTCCGACAATCTGGGCGCGGTCATGGACGAGCGTATCCTTGGATACATGGTCGAAAAGGATCTATCCTTTGTCATGGAAGTCGCCAGAAGAACCCATGCCGACCGCAAAGGCGGCCATTTGGCCAGATCCCGGAACGACGGCAGGCTCGTTCTTCGGGAAATCGCCCAGTGCCCCGAGGACGAGATCGAGGATTTCCAGGATATCGAACGCTATTCGTTCTTCAATACCAACTCGATCTGGGTCGATCTCCAGGTGCTGGAAAAGGTATTTGTCTATCACGGTATGATGCCTCTGGATATCATCGTGAACAAAAAGCACCTCGACCCCAGGGACGAAACATCCCCCGAGGTCTATCAGATCGAGCGGGCCATGGGTTCGGCCATCGCTTCGTTCAGGGACGCCGCAGCCTTGGAAGTTCCGCGGGCCAGGTTCGCCCCGGTCAAGACGACCAACGACATCCTAGACGTCATGTCCGATAACTACATCATCTCCGACCGGTTCAATGTCGTGCCAAATCCGGCCAGGACCTTGCCGCCTATCCGCATTGATCTCGATCCGGTCTATTTCAAGAAAATTGATGAATTCCAGACTCGTTTTCCTGTCGGGCCGCCGTCCCTGATCGAATGTGAGTCCTTGAAAGTCCGGGGCGACGTGGTCTTTGCCGGACAGATGCCGCTCAGAGGTCACGTTGAGATCGTGAACGAGACATCAAGACAGGTTCTGGTCACGGCTGAAATGCTCGAACGAGCCGACTATCATGTTCGTATCGAATGAGTGCGAGGTTGACGACCTCCAGCGGCCCGGCTAGACAGGGCCGCTAGTGCGGAGAGATGGCAGAGTCCGGTTGATTGCACCAGTCTTGAAAACTGGCGTGGCTT
>RZZR01000071.1 GCA_009929795.1 Deltaproteobacteria bacterium
AGAGGATTGTTGATCTCGTGGGCCACGCCTGCGGCCAGTCGGCCGATGGTGGCCATACGGTTGGCGTGCTCCATGTTCCGCAGGACAGTGTACCTGGTCCGGTCTGCCTCTTGAACCCGGCCGATCATGGTCGTGGCCACGGCAATGACCACGGCCAGGATTCCGGCCACGCTCAGGATCAGAACCCAGGCCAGACGGTTCTTGGCCTCGCGCAGGGTGTCCAGAAGCAGGTCCTGGCGTTTGAGAATCATCAGAATAAAGGGTGTGCGCTCGACAAATGCGTAGCCCAGGATGAGCTGTTCCGATGCCTCATCCACGATCATGGTCTCGGTGGTCGCCGAGTATTCGGGCAGTGGGAGGCTGAAACGTTCGAGCAGGTCTCCGTGGTATCGTGACGGCACCTGCAGCACACCTTGCTGGTTGACGATAAAGGCGTCGGCGTTGCCTGACAGGTCAAGACCGGCCAGCAGAGCCGTGAGCCTGCCCGTGTCGATGGTCGCCCGAAGCAGAGCTGTGGATCCGTTATTCGCTGTGAAACGCACGGCCATGGCCAGATGGGGCTGGTTCCGGTAGCCCAGGAACACGTCGCTGATGTATGATCCATGCTCCATGGCCTCCTGGAACCAATCCTGAGAACTGTAGTCCCTGCCCGCCAGATCGAAGGGCCCGGCGTAGGCCACCTGAAACCCCTGCTCGTCCACGATCCCCAAATCCGTGAACCCGCCAAAAGAAGACTTGAGCCCTTCCAGAATCTGACCCAACCTGTCTTGGTGACCAAACTCGCGGGTGGCCACGGTCCTCGTCACCAGATCCAAAGCCGCCAGCCGTTCTTCCAGATAGAAGGTCACCGTCCTCCGTGCGTTGGACGTGGTCCTGGCTGTCCGCAGAAGATTTTCCCGAAACAGGGCGTCCTTGGTCACCTGATAGTCCATGCCGATGACGAACAGCAGCGGCATCAGAGCCGCGGCTGTCAGCAGAGCCACGATTTTGACCCAGGTTTTCCGGTAATTGACCAAACCGCGGTACGAGGCGAACGTCTCTCTCGAGCCAAGCAGAAATTCCGGAACGATTCTTCGAATCCAGGAATGGGACATGGCGGGCCTACCTGCTTTGGCTCCCTGTGTTTGTCTGGGCCTTGGCGTGGGCCTTCTTAATGGTTTCGCTCAGGACTTCGAAATCCACGGGCTTGTGCAGATAGGCAAAAGCCCCGAGCCTCATGCACTCGTCGCGATCGGCCTCGGACCCGTGGCCGGTGAGGATGATGACCTCCACCTGGGGTCTGGACTTCTTGACGTTCCGCAGAACTTCGATGCCGTCAATGCCGGGCATCTTGAGATCCAGAACCATGACCTCGGGCTCGTCCTCGTCCACCAGCCGCAGGGCCGACTCGCCGTCAAAGGCCACTGCAGAGCCCATTTCCCTGAGCATCAGACGCTCCGACAGTGTCTGGACGAATTCCCGCTCGTCGTCGACCAAAAGAACCTTGCCCGGAAGTTCGAAGTCGACCTTCCGATAAATGTCCGACTGGTGGAACTTCGGGCCGACCTTGGTTCGGACCTCCCGGACCCCGGCCACCCCGGAGGCGATCTCGGCCAATTCCCGCTCCAGCCGCTCAAGCATGAGGACGTTCTTGTTGATGATCACCGTGACCGCCCCGCCCACGCTCTCCACCTGGACATGGTGCCCGGCCGAGGCCAAAACCGTCTCTACCTGGGCCGCCAGGAGAAAATCCTTGGCCGCAGTCCGGGAAGAACCGGTGGGATCGAGCATGGCCCCGGTCAGGTGGTCGACGATATTTTCGGTGGCCTTGGTTGGGCCGAACTTGTCCACGGGCACGACCAGGTCGTAGAGGGCCGAATCCCAGGGATCGTCATGACCAACAGCCGATTTGACCCAGGCCGATCGGTCCTCGTCGCCCTTTTTGATGTGCCGTTTGGCCTCCGACTCGGTCACCCCCAGCCGTTCGGCCACGTCGATCCGGTACTTGAGCCCGGAAATGACGCAAATTCTCAGGACGTGCGAAATGGACTGGGGAGCGAGAACCGAGCAGAACCCGTGGACGAGAAGGTTGTCGCCCTCGTCCAGTATCCTGGCCACGGCCAGCCGCAGCCAGGAGATGGCCCGCTCCTTCTCATGGGTGAACTTGTTGAAGATGGACGTCCCGGCGAAGAAGGCCTTGGCGATCCGGTCCGTGTCCATGTCGGCCAGATCCGCGGCCCGAGCCACGACGTCCCGGTCGGAGACAAGGGACATCCCGGTCCGTTCCAGGACCTTGGCCGTAATTTCATCGGCCTCGCAGTATAATCCGCTGAACAGGCAGGCAACACTCATGTCAAACCTCCATTAGGTTGTGCGGCACAAATTGAGCAGAGGGCAGGAGTCCTCGCGGACCACATTGGCGTGGGCCGCGGCGTGGGTGGCGCACAGGGCCTGCTCGGTGCTGGCGTACACATGATCCTCCCCGATCTTTTCCAAAAGGTGCGTCCGCTTGATCACGGCCATGACCGATTCGTTCACACCGCTCAGGGAGATGTCCACCCCGGCGCTGCGGACCCGATCCACGATGAGCGACAACGCCTCCTCGCCAGAGGCGTCCATGTCGTTGATTCCCTCGGCCACCAAGATGATGTGCCTGAGATCGGGTGCATCCTGCATCCGGGCCGTGATCTGGTCTTCAAGAAAGCTCGCGTTGGCGAAAAAGAGCGGGCCCTCGAATCGAACCACAGCGATATGGTCGCATTCGCGCAGACCGTGCGACAAGGCGTCGCGCAGGGCCTCGTCCTGGCCCCGGGACAGGGAGCAGACTCGGGGCCGCATGCTCTTGTAGAGGAAGACCCCCAGGGAAAGAGCCACTCCGACCATGATCCCCTTGTCCAGATGCGGAGCAAAGACCAGGGTGCAGATGAAGGACAGAACCGAGATAACGCCGTCGTAGCGTTGGGCCTTCCAGGCATGGATGAAGCCTGCGGCATTGATCAACCCTATGACGGCCATCATGATCACCGCGGCCAGCACGGCCTGGGGCAGATGGTAGAGAAGCGGGGTGAAGAACATGAGGACGATGACGACCATGAGGGAGGTGATCACGCTTGAGATGCCGCTCACGGCCCCGGCCTGGAGGTTGACGGCCGAACGGGAGAAGGACCCCGAGGCTGGATAGCTCTGCCCGATGGCCCCCAGCATGTTGGCCAGGCCCTGGCCGATGAGTTCCTGGTTGGGGTCGAGCCTCTGACCGGTCTTGGCGGCCATGGCCTTGGCGATGGAAATGGCCTCCATGAAACCCAGCAGGGAAATGATGGCCGCAAAGGGCAGCAGACGAAGAATGACCTTGATGTCCAGGGGCGGGATGGCAAAGGCCGGCAGACCGGATGGGATCTTGCCGACAACTGCCCCGCCGCCCATCATGGTCAGGCCATCGGGGCCCAGTTCTCCGTTGCCGACCTTGAGTCTCCAGGTTCGTCCGTCCCCGGTCAGACCGGCCGGAATCGAGCCCCGTTCGTAAAAGGCCATGCCGCCACTCTCCCTGACCCCGACCAGAAGAACATCCCGCAACTCGGCCCGAAGATCACGCTGTTTTTCCTTGAGCATGTCCATGCGGGCGTTGACCAGGGCCAGATCGTGGACGGCGTCAATTTTGACCACGTTCGACTCGGCCCCTTCGACCTTGGCCGTCAAATCGGTTCGCTTTCCGGCCAGCTCCTTGAGCTCGCGCACGCTCTCGTTGAAGGCCTCGATCGTGGACCGCACTTCCTGGGTCTCGATGGCTGTCAATGGAGCCTTGATGTCATGGTTGAAGCCCATGCCCCAGGACAGGAGGGTGGTCACCACCACCGCCACCAGAACATTAGGAATTTTGGGATTTATCTTTTTCAAGCCGAACATGATGCCAAAGGCGAACAGACCCATGGCCAGGGTCGGCCAGTGGGTGTAGTGCACTGCCGACTGCACGACCCGCACAATGGTCTCATAGTGGTGTTCGGCGTTGTCCACCGAGACCCCGAACATCTTGGACAGCTGGGAGGTGGCGATGATGATGGCCGCGGCGTTGGTGAAGCCGTTGACCACCGGGTGGGACAAGAAATTGACCACCAGCCCCAGACGAAGCACGCCCAGGAGAAACTGGAACACGCCCACGGACAGGGCTAGAAGCACGGCGTAGGCGATATAGCCCTGGCTTCCGGCCGTGGCCAGAGGTTCCAGGGAGGCGGCGGTCATCAGGGAGACCACGGCCACCGGACCGGTGGCCAACTGTCGGCTGGAACCGAACAGAGCCGCCACCATTGGCGGCAGGAACGCGGCGTAGAGTCCAAAGTAGGCTGGCAGGCCTGCCAACTGGGCATAGGCCATGGACTGGGGAATGAGCACTAGGGCCACGGTCACCCCGGCCAGGGCATCGGCCCGGAAGGCACCCGGACTGTATCCTTTGAACCAGGTCAGGAATGGAAAAATTCTGTGCAACATGGCAATGTCTCCACTCAGGGTTTGAGCATCCTCCTGCACGATGCCAGAAGGTCGTTGTACAAGGCCCCGGCGTCGTACAGATTAAAATTTTTGAACCGGACCAGTCCGTCTACCATGGTGAAGATGATCAGGGCCGTTTTCCGCGAATGGACCTGACCGATGGACCCGTCCTCCTGCCCCTTGACGATGGCCTGCTCGAACATGTCCGCCATACAGTTGTAGATCGATTCGAGGTGTTCCCGGAATTCCGGGTTGTCGGCCGCGAACCGGTACAAAAACTGGCGTTGCAAAAGCAGGAACTGGTATTCCATGAGCCCGGCCAGATAGAGGTAGAACGAGACCACCTCTTCCAGCATGTGCAGACCGTCCCGGAATTCCCGGCCTTCCATGAACCGGCCGAAGGCCTCGACAATCCCGTCTCGGGTGTCCTCCAGAATGGTCAGGAGCAGATGCTCCTTGTTTTTGAAGTGGTAGAAGATGGTTCCCTCGGCCGCCCCGGTCAGGTTTGAGAGCTCCTGCATGGAGGTCCCGGCGAATCCTTTGTTGGCAAAAAGGACCGTTGCTGCTTTGAGTATTGCGTCCCGTTTTTTTGACATCCAAATCTCCCTTTTTTTCCCGACTGAGTGCTCAGTCGGTTTTTTTGTTTATGGAATTTTATTTCCACCTGTCAAGCCTCAAAGAAAAATAAACTGAAACACCCGGTAATTTTATAAATAACCAATTGAAAATACATATATTTTTTGGAAAAAAATTAGAAAGAATCGACCAGGAGCACATGTTCATCCAGTCGGGGAAGATGCGCGAAACAGCCCGGCAACCGCCAGAACCCCATGGCTGCCATTCTTTACCCCCGACCATTGCCCGTGTATGCAAATCGTGCGAGTGAGCCCTGCCGTTCAGGGCCCATAATACCCGGTCTTGCCTTTTTCGGTTTGACCAGTTCCCGACAACCTCCCACAAGAGCACGAACCATGGGCAAACTGGGCAGTATCAGCATCTTCTTTCTTCTCCTCTTCCTGATCTCGACCGTCATCGGCCTATACATCAGCCGCCGTATCATCCGCCCAGCCGGCCTCGGCCCATGGGGCCGGATCATTGCCGGATCCTTCCTGGTCGTCGGTCTGCTGACCACACCAGCAGTCATCGTTCTTCGCCGCATGCGTCTTGAAAGTGTCTGGGTCGACACAGCCATCTGGGCCGGATACATGATTTTCGGTCTCATCCTCTTTCTCTTCACTCTCTGCCTGGTCCGGGATGCGATTCTCCTCGCCCTCTTGATGGTCGACCGCATTCGGACCAGGTTCCGGCCCCAGACCCCACCAGTCCGACCGGCCGTGGCCTGGGCCGGGAAAACCGCCAGAGCCACCAATGTCCTCATCCTGGCCTTTTCGATCATGCTGTGCGTTCTGGGAGTCTTTCAGGCCAGACAGGTTCCGGACGTCAGAACCGTGACTCTCAGTCTTTCCAAGCTGGACCCGGCCCTCAACGGCCTTCGCCTGGTCCAGTTGACGGATCTGCACATCGGTCCGACCATCAGAGAATCATGGCTGGAAAAGGTGGTCGAGCGGACCAATGAGCTCGAACCTGACTTGGTGGCCATCACCGGGGACCTTGTCGACGGCCCAGTGGAGCGGCTGGCCGAAGAGCTCAGGCCCCTGGCCGACATCAAGGCCGAATTGGGAACCTTCATCGTCACTGGGAATCACGAGTATTATTCGGACGCCCTGCCCTGGATCGAGGCATTGCGAAAGATGGGATTGGTCGTGCTCATGAACGAACACGCAGTGGTGGAAAAAAATGGGGGAGTTCTGGTCGTCGCCGGGGTGACCGATCTCCAGGCCGGACGCTTCGACCCGGACCAGCGCTCGGATCCGGCCCGGGCCGTGGACGGGGCCCCGGAACAGGCCGCCAAGATTCTTCTGGCCCACCAGCCCAAGACCGCCCTCCAGGCCGTCGGTCTTGGCTACGACCTCCAGGTCTCCGGGCACACCCACGGAGGACAGTTCTTTCCCGGGACCATCTTGGTCCATCTCTTCCAGCCTTTTGTGGCCGGACTGCACCAGGTGGGCGACATGCTCCTCTACGTCAGCCGGGGCACGGGCTATTGGGGGCCGCCGCTTCGCATCGGTTCGCCATCGGAGATCACCCTCTTTGTTCTCCACGCCCCCGAGGCCGACTGAAAAACCGGCCTTGAGCCGTCGATCTCAGTCCTCGGCGTCGTCCGGATCGAGGTGATAGGTCACGTCCACCACCTCGGGAAAGGCCTCGCCGACGGCCGCGCTGATTTCCTCGCCGATGTCGTGGGCCCTGGACAGGATCAGGCCTCGGTCGACCACCAGATGATAGTCCACGAACATTGCCCCGCCCTGGTACCTGGTCCGCAATTTGTGAATGTCGTGGACCTCGGGGTGGGCCAGGGCGATGGACCGGATCCGCTCGGAAACCTTGCTCGGAGCCCCGGCCTCGGAGAGTTCCCGCAGGGCCGGAGCCAGGATGTCCCAGGCCGACTTCAGGATGAAAACGGCCACGACAAAGGCCCCTAACGGGTCAAGAAATGTCCAGGATGGAACGAGCATGGCCCCGAGAACGGCCACGACCACGGGGATGGAACTCAAGGCATCGGAGCGGTGGTGCCAGGCGTTGGCCTTCAGCGCCCTGCTTTGGATCTGTCGGCCCCGGATCATGGTCCACCGGAAGAGGATCTCCTTGACCAGGATGGACGCGACGGCCGCGGCCAGGGCCACCGGACCGGGGCCTGATTTCTCCGAAGCCCCCAGACCGCCCAAAGCCTCCCAGGCGATGCCGATGCCCGCCACAGCCAGCATCAGGGCGATGAAGACCGTGACAAAGGTCTCCATCCGGCGATGCCCATAGGGGTGATCCTCGTCGGCCGGCCGGGACCAGAGAAAGGACCCCCCGATGACCGCCGCGTCCGTGACCAAATCCGAAAGGCTGTGCATGCCGTCGGCCAGCACGGCCCGACTGCCGCCCCAATATCCAGCCCCGAGCTTCAGGGAAGCCAGAGCGAGATTCCAGAACAGCCCCCACCAGGTAACCCGGCGGACGATCTGTTCGGGATTCATGGAACTACCGGCCTCAGAACAGGGCCGGGCAATGGGTCACGAAGAGTCGGAGCACGCCCGGGCCGGTGTTGCGCATCGCGTGGCGGACTCCGTGGGGGACCATCAGATAGTCGCCGGCTCCGACGGATTTCCAGGTCCCATTCACATAGGCCTCGCCCTGGCCGTCCAGAATCATGATCGAATCCGACTGTTGGGCGTGCACATGCTCGTCGATGGTCGTCCCGGGGGAAATCTCCAACAGGGATACGCTGGTCCCACACCCGTCCGCCCCACCCACGAGCCTGGCGATGCGCACACCCGAAAAGACCGGGTGCTCGAAATACTCCGCCGTGCCGAACGGCCAATGCCTGGTTTCCATGGAACCTCCTTGCTCCTCGTTCAAGTTGACTCTTTTCCCATTGCCGAAAAAGAACCAACCAACCTCGTTCCTTTTTTCCCGACGATACCTTCACATGTCGTTGACCTGAGCACTCCGCTCGGTCATCGGCGCGTATCCATCGGTAATCGTCACCGACCAGGGGCAAACTCTCCGCTTCCGAAGAAAAAAACAAGTCTGAATTTTCACGGTATTCCCCTCGACAATGGCCCTGGACACCAGCATGCGCAACGCCAGGGACCTTATCGTCGAGTGCTCGGCCAACCCGGGTCGCTTGATTTCAGACGTGGCCATCCTCGGCTTTGGCAGCCCTACCGCGCAACCAATCCCGTCAGCCTGCCGAACATACGACCTGCCCCCGAACTCTGATCCTGAACCGTCGGCAGAAATCAGAAAGTGGCAGGACGAAGACGGAAACTGGCATTTCACGGATTTTTGAGGAGGGACGGGGTGGCAATAACATCTGATTCGGCTTCAGATCTTGGCCGCGATGACGCGTCGAGCTTGACCCTTCGTGTACCATGATTGTGTGCCAAAAAGAAAAAAGGCCTTGCCGGTTTCCCGGCAAGACCTTGATTTCCTTGGTGGAGACGAGGAGGATCGAACTCCCGACCTCTGCCTTGCGAAGGCAGCGCTCTCCCAGCTGAGCTACGTCCCCGAAAGGTTGTTTCCCTATACGATGCGCCTTCAGCCTTCAAGCATTATTTCCGGAGGCCCTGCGGCCCGGCAGGGCCTTGATGGCCAATCCGGCCAGGATAAGGACCAGCCCGGCCAGGGTCGAAACCAGTATCCGCTCCCCGACCACAAACCGAATGAAGACCAGGGACAAAAACGGCGACAGATAGATATAGTGACTGACCTGGGCCGCGCTCCGGGCCAGACGCAAGGCTGAGAGCCAAAGCACGTAGGTCACCCCCATCTCGAAGACGCCCACATAGGCGCACCCGGCCAGGCCGACCAATCCGCCAAAGGAGTACCCGCCGTTGAATACCGCCCAGACCGCCGCATAAACCAGGCCGAAGCAAAAATTGAGAAAGAGCCTGGCCACCGGATCCATGCGGTCTTTTGTATTGTAGATCCAGTACAGGGACCAGATGAGGGTGCTGCCTAGGGCCAGCCCCACACCCAGGGGGCTTTCAAACTCCAGAGACCAGGGATTTCCGCGGGTGGCGATGACCAGGACGCCCATGTAGCTGACCACGATCCCGACCAGTTCCTTGATGGTCAATTTCTGGCCGAGCAGAAAAACGGCCAGCAAGGCCAGGGTGATCCCCCAGGTGTAATTGAGGGTCTGGGCCTCCTGGGCCGGAAGCAAGTCGTAGGCCTTGAACAAAACCAGATAATAGGCGAAGGGATTGAGCAACCCGAACAGGGCCGAGGTCTTGAGGCCGTTTCTCCTGAACACGGCCAGCAATCCAGCTGGTCCTGATCGTTTCAGGAGAATCAGACCCAGGGCCAGGGCCGAGAACAGAGACGACCAGAACAGGAGCTGGACCGGCTCCACATGAAGCAGGCTGATCTTGAAGGCCGAGGCCACCGTGGACCAGATGCCCACCGTGGCCAGGGCCAGGAACGTGGCTTTGGTTGGATTCGTGTCCATATTCTCCTATTGGCCTGGGTGCACTATTTCGCCTCAACCGGGTTCAGATAGCCAAGGCCGGGGTTCCTGGCAATTCGCTGACCGGTCTGCGATATTCTTGCGTGTAAACTGATTTCATGGAAACATCAGAAAAAATGGCTGGGGAGTGTGCAAAAAACTGTATTGAATCCTTGAAACGACATTTTTTGGACCCCATGAGGCACCATGAAAAAAAAGGCGCTCATCACCGGTATTACCGGACAGGACGGTTCCTACCTGGCCGAATCCCTTCTGCAGAAGGGCTACGAGGTCCATGGCATCAAACGCCGGGCCTCGCTCTTCAATACCGATCGCATCGATCATCTGTACCAGGACCCGCACCAGCCAGGCCGGGCCTTTCATCTTCACTACGGGGACCTGACCGATGCCGCCAACCTGATCCGTATCGTCCAGCAGATTCAACCGGACGAAATCTACAATCTGGCCGCCCAGTCCCATGTGCAGGTCTCCTTCGAGACCCCCGAGTACACGGCCAACGTCGATGCCCTGGGGGCCCTGCGCATGCTCGAGGCCATTCGCATCCTCGGCCTGAACAAAAAAACCCGCTTCTATCAGGCATCCACATCGGAGTTGTACGGATTGGTCCAGGATACCCCCCAGACCGAGACGACCCCGTTCTACCCAAGATCGCCCTATGCCTGCGCCAAGCTTTACGCCTACTGGATCACGGTCAACTACCGCGAGGCCTACGGCATGTACGCCTGCAACGGCATCCTCTTCAACCACGAATCCCCGGTCCGGGGCGAAACCTTTGTCACCCGCAAGATCTCCCGGGCCCTGGCCCGTATCTATCTCGGCCTCCAGGAGTGCCTGTACCTGGGCAACCTGAACGCCCTGCGCGATTGGGGCCACGCCCGCGACTATGTGGAAATGCAATGGCTCATGCTCCAACAGGATAGGCCCGACGACTATGTCATCGCCACAGGCGAGCAGCATTCGGTCCGAGAGTTCGTCCAGACTGCGGCCCGGGAACTCGGCATGGTCATCGAATTTTCGGGAGAAGGCGTCGAAGAGAAGGGCGTCAACCCGGCCAACGGCAAGACCATCGTCGCCGTTGATCCCAGATATTTCCGGCCCACGGAGGTCGAAACCCTGCTGGGCGATCCGGCCAAGGGCAAGGCCCAACTCGGATGGAAACCCAGGATCACCTTTCAGGAACTGGTCGCCGAAATGGTCCGGGCCGACCTGGAAGAGGCCAAGAAGGAAGAACTTTGCGTCCGAGCGGGGTTTAGCATCACCTCGCCCCACGAATAGGGGCTGCTGAAAAATGCTTGAAATCCGGGTGCTGTAAAATAATCCGGCACCCAGCCCCAAAATGAGTTGGAGACACCACAAAAATGAGAGACAAATCCTCCATACTTTTCAAAGGATTTTGCAAAATTTAAAACACCAGTGCTGTCTGGCCCAATGGCCCAGTCGTACAGGAGGATACCTATGGAAACCGTAATCTCTCTTCATATTAAGCAGCTGCCGGAGGGACTTTATCTTGCGACATCTTCGGATGTTCAAGGTCTGGTAGCTCAGGGCAGAACGATCGCTGAAACCATGGAGATCGCACGGGATGTGGCAAGACGATTGATTGAGGCCCAGACGGAGAGAGCGTCGGGTAGAAATTTGCGCCCTGTTGGCGGCGCTTTCGATCTTCAGATAGTCGTCGGGTGTTGAATTGGGCAGACTATCAGGCTTTCGGTATCGAGAGATCGTCAAGCGATTACGAAGTCAAGGGTTTTTTTTGATCGACAAGCCGCCGGAAGTCATGAGATTTGGAATAATCCATCCACCAATCTCTACACGACCGTCCCCAATCACCCTGGGGATATTCCTGAAGGGACGTTGAGAGCGATACTGAAACAGGCGGGCCTGGATATCGATGCTTTCTTGGCCCTCAAGTAGGCACTTCTGTGTCTAGTGTTGCGTCCTTCAAATAAATAGATAATAATACCTCCCATCCAAGGAGGTGTTTATGGCTGCACGAGTCCGGGTTGAGTTGAGTCAGGAACAAGCAACAACCCTGATGATGTGGGTTGGCTCAGGAAAAACAGAGCAACGACTGGCCTTGCGAGCGAAGGTGATTTTGCTCGCCTCAGAGGGTTTGAGCCTGCATAATATCGCTGAAAAAACCGGACTGAACTGGCAAAGCTGCTTAAAATGGCGCAAACGCTTCTTGGAGCAAGGTCTTGATGGGCTCAAAGACAAGGAAGGCCGTGGAAGACCACAAGAAATTTCACCAGATGAGCGGGTGAGCGTAGTTGCGTTAGCGTGCACAACCCCGCCTGACGGAAGTACTCGTTGGAGCGTGCGCAAATTGGCGGAAGTGACGGGACACGGGAAGTCCACAGTTCAGAAAATCTTGTCTGAGGCGGTCATCAAGCCGCATAAGACCGCCTATTGGTGCGGAAAAAGTCCTGATCCCGAGTTTGAAGAAAAGCAGGCGGCGATTGTCGGGTTTTACATGAATCCGCCGGAAAATGCGCTGGTGCTGTCGGTTGACGAGAAATCTCAGATACAGGCCCTGGACAGGACTCAGACCCTGTTGCCTATGAAGCCAGGCGCAAGTCGAAGGCTGACGGCAACGTACAAAAGAAACGGCACGACGTGCCTATTGGCGGCCCTGGCAGTTCACAGCGGAGCCATCTCGGGCCGATGTGTAGATAGCGCAACTCATGAAGAATTTCTTTTGTTTTTGAAGCAGTTATGTCGAAAAAATCCCGGCAGGCATCTGCATGTGATTGTGGACAACTTGGCCGTCCATAAACACCAGAAAATCAAAGACTGGGTGGCCGGCAAGAGGCCGATTACGTTGCATTTCACGCCAACATACTCTTCCTGGCTGAATCAGATAGAAATCTGGTTCAATATATTCAGCCGAGACGTGATCCGAGGCGGAATTTGGAAGTCAAAACAGGAACTGGTCGATCAGATCATGGACTACATCAAGAACTATAACCAGCTCTGGGCAAAACCATTCAAGTGGACCTACACGGGAAAACCCTTGACCGTCTGATATGGATCAATTTCGTGGACGCAACACTAGACGGTATGAGCACGAAACACCACAGCGATGACCAGACAATGAACACAAAAAATACGATTCTCGTGGCCGGAGCGGCCGGCATGGTCGGCAGCGCCATTGTCCGGGCCCTGTTGGATGCGGGACACGAGAAAATCCTGGGCACCATCCACAGAACAGAGCCGGACTTCGGCCCCCAGGCCAGTGGTCGGGTTCGACTGGCGGCCCTGGATCTCATGGACCCAACCACTGTGCGCACTTTTTTCATGAACGAACGACCGCATACAGTCATCCTGGCCGCGGCGCGCGTCGGCGGCATCAAGGCCAATGCCGATTATCCGGCCGAATTCATTTACGACAATTTGATGATCGCCTGCAATGTCATTCATGCCGCGCATCTGGCCGACGTTCAACACCTGCTCTTTCTGGGCTCATCCTGCATCTACCCCCGCCTGGCCCCGCAACCCATGGCCGAGTCCGCCCTTCTGACCGGCCCATTGGAGCCAACAAACGAACCGTACG
>RZZR01000072.1 GCA_009929795.1 Deltaproteobacteria bacterium
CAGGTATTCAGCACCATTGACCTTGAGACCGGGGCACCTCAGTCCTCAACGAAAACCACCACCGGAGAACAGCCATGAATCATTTCCAATATCGGGACGCGATCCTTCACGCCGATGACATCCCGGTCCGGGACATCGTCGCCAAGCACGGCACTCCTCTGTACATCTATTCCCGCTCAACCCTGGAGAGGCATTTTCAGGCCTTTTCCTCAGCCTTCGACGGCACCGACCATCTGGTCTGCTACTCCGTCAAGGCCAACTCCAACCTCGGAGTCCTGAACGTTCTGGGAACCCTGGGCTGCGGGGCCGACATCGTGTCCGGCGGCGAACTGTTCAGGGCCCTCCGGGCCGGCATTCCGGCCGACAGGATCGTGTTCTCCGGAGTCGGCAAGCAGGAGCATGAGATCCGGGAAGCGCTTTACGCCGGCATCCTCATGTTCAACGTCGAATCAGTGGCCGAACTGGAGAGAATTGACGCCGTGGCAGGATCCATGGACATGAAGGCCAATGTCAGCCTGCGCATCAACCCGGACGTCGATCCGGGCACACATCCCTACGTGGCCACCGGCCTCAAAACCAGTAAATTCGGCATCGACATGGCCCAGGCCATTGAGGTCTACCTGAAGGCCAGGGACCTAACCAATGTCGAACCTGTCGGCATCGACGCCCACATCGGCTCCCAGTTGACGGCAATCAGCCCCTTTCTGGACGCCCTTGCCCGCCTCAAGGGCCTCAATGCCGAACTCCGGTCCCAAGGCGTTAATATCCGCTACCTGGACCTCGGCGGAGGTCTGGGGATCACCTACAACGAGGAGGAGCCTCCCCATCCTGCCGAATTCGGCAGGGCCTTGACCCAGTCTCTGAAAGGACTGGATCTGACCCTCGTTCTCGAACCCGGCCGGGTCATCGTCGGCAACGCCGGCATCCTGGTCACTGAGGTTCAGTACACCAAGACGACCCCGGAAAAAACCTTTGTCGTTGTGGACGCAGCCATGAATGACCTCATCCGGCCAGCCTTGTACGGCTCCTACCACAAGGTGGCCGAGGTTGAACCCAAGGGACGTCCGGCCCGCAAAGTCGACGTGGTTGGACCCATCTGCGAGTCGTCGGATTTTCTGGCCAAGGATCGAGAATTGGCCGAAGTCGAGCCGGGAGAACTTTTGGCCGTGTTTTCAGCCGGGGCCTACGGGTTCACCATGTCCTCCCAGTACAACTCCCGGCCCCGGGCGGCCGAGATTCTCGTATCCGGCCAATGGATGACCGTCATCAGGGACCGTGAGCAGTATCGGGATCTGACAGTCCTGGAAGAGGGAGGACTCAAGGAACTCTCCAAAGGCAAAAGAGGCTGACGGAGTTCAGGCCCGGAGAGAGAAGGAGAAAACTGGTGCCCGGCCGATCACGACTCCGGAGAGGTGTCGGCCGGGTCGTTCTCTTCGGCGAGCCCATCCCGAAGGGCCTCCATCCAGGGGGGGACAGTGGGCGACTCGACCCGATAGTAGCCGGGGTTGTAGGGCTTGATGTCCAGGATCGGGGACCCGTCCACGGCCTCCAGTCCCTGGACGGACAGGGTCGCCTTCTCGATTCCAAGAAGTCTGCAGGCCGTGACCAGAATGGGATTGGGCCGGGCCGGGCTGCAGGTGGCCAAAACCCCCTGCTTGGGTATGTCCGTGCAGCCCATGGGGTGGACCAGCTGCAGGTCTCTTCTCTCCTCGGCAACGAGGTGCGGCCAGTACAGGACCAGAATGTGGGAAAATCCGTCCAGCCCCTCCAGCAGGGCCTCGAAACGTTCATCCAGGACCAATCGGCTGACCATCTCCCTGGTCCTTCGATGCCGGGCCCGGAATTCCTCCATTCGCTGCCCGAGGCTCAAACCGTCCCGGGTGGCTCGAAGGGACGGTGCCTTGATCCCGTTCCGGACGATCCCGATGGGTCGCAGGGTGGCCATTGCCCGGGAATCATCCGACTTTTGGGCACCCTCGCTTCCTCGACATGATAGTTCTAATCCAGCCACGGCGTCTCGTCTCCACATGGTTTTTCGGTCCGCCCCGTCCGCGTCGCAGGGGCGACGACCAATCTATAGGCTCTGATCCTTCAACCATCGGCCCAAGAGCGGAGGCGTGGCCGAACAGGCCCAGACCGGCTTCCACTCACACCTGGCCGTGAGTTCAACCCCGCCCTGGATGATGGCCACGGGTCGATCGGCTGAAACCGCGACAACGATCATGCTCTCGTGTACGGCCGTGAACCTGAGGGCCGAGTTGAACCTTGCCCCCCGGGCCCGGTTCTCCCCGGCCACGGCAAGGCCGTCCAGGAGGCAGGCGAACCCGTGGACCTTGAGATCGGCCCCAATGTGCAGAGCCCCGTCGAGCATGGCCAAAGATTTGGCCAAGTCCAGGCCTCCGGGCCGAAGCAGGTCCAGAGGGACATCGAGATGCTGTCCGGACAGTGGAGTCGGCTTCTCGCGCAGGTCCACCACCAAACCGCATCCCCGGCCAAGCGCCTGGGCATGGTGGACGATATCCGCCGTCACCCGGAACAGATCGTGCCGGGCTTCGGACGACATCTTGGACTCCAGAAGACATTCCTCCAGTTGAACGAGTTTGGCCCTTCGGTTCGTGGACCGGAAATGTCCGTCAGTGAAGGAGCAGACCGGCTGGTCCTCGAGATAGAGGAACCCGTGGCTGCGCTGGAAGTCGGCCGTCAGACTGAACCGAGGGGCGGGTCCCCGGCCGATGCCGGCAATGGTCAGTCCATCTGAGGCCAGATAGTACTCAGGGTTTTCCACGGCCTGAAGCATCTTGCGGACGTGCTTGGCGTTGTCCACCAAGGGCCGCTCCATCTCGGGAAAAGAGACTACCAGCCCGGCCAGGGGAGAGGTTCCCGGCTCGGCAAAGACTAGCCGTCCCATGGGCCAGAATCCTTCCTCCGGAGTTCGAGACACGGCCAAAATCGTGTCCAGGATGGGATAGATCCGGAGCTGAGTATCGGGCCCCATGGCCACGACCCGTTCGTCCACGATGTGATCCCGGACGGCATGTCGGGCATAGTTGTGCAGGACATGGCCGGCCGTACCCACGCAAAGAACGTTTCTGGTTCCCAGTTCCTGAGTCAACTGCCAAGCGGCCTGCTCCAGCCAGCGCTCCGTAGGCCCCGTGGAACAGAGATCCGGATGGTGCTCCGTGAACCACATCTGGTAGAAGGGCTGACTGGAACGGGCCCCGAAGGTGATCAGCCCGGACAGTTGCAGTCCTTCGGCGTTCTGCTCAAAGGGCCTCAGATCGACAATTCCAGCCCCTGTCCAGCGCCCCGACCGGAGGAAAACCTCCTCCAGAATTGGTTCGTGTCCCCGAAGCAGTCCCTGGGGGTCGTAGACCCGGACCGGATCGTCTCCTTCCAATGCGTAGATCAGCGCCGCCCGGGTCGGCCCGGAAAAAAGGCTCAACCCTCGGCACAACCCGTCCAGGATATGAAAAACGCAGAGATTGACAAATGATTCCGTGCTCTGGTCCATGATCTCGCCCATGGTCTGAATATCCACCCGCATTTCCACCCCAACGACCGCAAGGCTGTTGTCTTCTGCCATGCTTCAGGCTAAAAGGCCAGGACAGAAGCAGACCCAAGCCCACGAACAGAACGTGACCATCGATCAGAATTCACTCCCCGACCTCGTCGCTCACCTTCGGGCGGCCCTATTTGAGACCAATTCTCAGAAACTGGCCGCAGTCTACGAACTCGCCAAAGAACTTGTTCTCTCCCCCATTGGTGTCGGCTCTGTGGTCCTGGACCGGAACCTTGGCCGGGCAGCCTGTCTGTTCACGGCCTTTTCCCAAGGAGAAAAATCCTTGGAGAATGGCCTTCTCATGGCCCGAGCACTTCTCGGCCTGGGTCCACTGGGGTGGTCGGGGGCCGTGGACCTGATTCGCCGCAAGGCCCTGAGGGACGACGACCTCATGACGTGCTCGGATCTTCAGGCCCTATTTTTGACCCATCAGATGTGCAAGCGGGACTTCATGAGCGACCGGCTTCTCCTACCGGTCATCGAGGCCCTGCTTCTGAGGATTCCCAAGGCCAGACCCGAGGCCCTTCTCGACTTTGCCCGCACCCTGGGCCACCTTGGCGAGCAGCCCCATTTCCTCCTCCGCAAGGCCTTACGAGCAGGGGAACTGCCGGGATGGATCCGCAAGAAGCTCTGCTGCGAACCAACCCCCGAGGAACTTCGGAATATGGCCCTGGCCATGGCCGCCCTCCCCGAGCAAAACCTCATCTCCCAATTTTTGGACTACGTTCCCCCGGCTGAACTGGCCGCCTTGCCCGGCCTGACCGCCCTTCTCGGGCGCCCGCGCGGCGAGACCGACGCCAGATCCTTCCAGTCCCTGGTCAAGGCCTTGGACTCCGATCCTCCCGAGGCCACGGCAGCATCCTGCCTCGGGGCCATGTGTCGCCTGGGGGCCCCAAAAACCGGAGAGGCCATGGGCATCGTCTACCGCCGACGCCCCGGACTTCGGAAGACCATCGCCGGTCTGGCCCCGACCCTGCCCCTGGCAGCCCTGCAGTCCTTCATCCAAAGCTCCCGGGAGGTTCCCGGCCCGCTCATCCGTCAAATCCTGGCCACGGCCCTGACCGCCGAGCCCAGGGTTCTGGACTACCCACGCGACACTCCCCAAGGCCTGCCCAAGGAACTGGAGGCAGCCCTGGATCTGGCCCGGAACCAAATCCGCAGAGGTTCGGTAAGGCCCGAATCCAGGGGCCACGCCCCCGGTATTCCGTCCGTGTTCCTCGGGCTACGTCGAAACCTGGCCAAATCCCTGGAGCGTCCACCATCGGATCCGATTCGCAACTCCGTTCTGCAGGATTTTTCCCTCAAGGACACGACCGTAGCCGAATTGTCCGCCCCGGGAGCCGTCATTTCAGCCTGCGAATTCGACCGAGTCCGATTTCAGGACTGCGTTCTGTCCGAAACTGTTTGCATTGGATCCGAGTTCCGTCGTTGCCGATTCGAACGGGTCGACTTCGAAAATTTCAGATTTTATGCCTGCCGATTCACTGATTGCCTTTTTGGCCGAACGAATCTGGCCCGGGCGATCTTTGCGAACTGCGAATTCGAGGACTGCTCCCTGGAGGCCGTGGATCTCCTGGAGGCTTCCTTCGAGGGCTGCAAACTGACCGGGGTCGGTCTGGCCGCTGTTCACCTCTCAGGAGCGGTAGCCTTGGAATGCGAGTTCGCGTCCTGCGCCTTGGCGGATGTGGACGCCTCGGGATTCCGGCTCTGGGACAGCCGCCTGCGTGGTGTGGAATGGCAGCGCTGTCTGTTGGTCGGAGCCGAATTCATGGACTGCGAGTGCCACCCCATGCGCATGGAGGACACCTCGGTTTCCGACTGCCTTGTCACAGCCACTCGGACCGACACGCCACCCCTCATGACCCGGGCCGCCGAAGGAATCCTCGCCCGCTTGGCCGGGCCTGATCCAGACGCCCTGGCTGCTGTGCACGCAGCCCTGGCGTTGGCTTCTCCCAAGTGGTGCCTCAAAATCCTCACCGAATGGACTGCGGCCTGGGAACTGACCCGCACGGCCAGGGTCATGCTCGACTACAACCAGAAACGCCTCCGCAGGGCCCGGACCAGGATGCAGCCCGACCAGGCCGCTTTTCTCCAGGCCGTGCCCCACCTTCTGGCTCTCACAGCCGTGGATCGTTTTCTGGAGCTGCCCGCGTCAGCACAGGCCCGGCTCAGGGACTTTACCCCGGGACTGTTCGAACGGAGATGGGTCAAAAGCCTGCTGGGAGCTCAGGATCCCGGACCTGAACCCGAGGGCCAAAGCATCGAGGTCGTGGCCGTCTATTCCATGGGTAGCATCGGGACCATTGCCCAGACCCCGGAATCGGACATCGACTGCTGGGTATGCCTGGCCCAGGACCAAGACCCTAAAGCCGTCCGAATTCTTGAGGAAAAGCTGACTGCCCTGGGCCGATGGGCCTGGGAGCGCCTTGGCCTCGAGGTCCACTTCTTCCCCATGTGCCTGGACCGCATCGCCGTCAATGACTTCGGAGAGGCCGGGGATGAGAGTTCCGGATCGGCCCAGGCCTTCCTGCTCAAGGAGGAATTCTACCGGACCGGCATACGTCTCGGCGGGGCCATTCCTCAGTGGTGGTGCGCCCCCCCGGACATTTCACCCGAAGGATACGAGGCTGTGGGCCGGAGAGCCCGCAGCTGCCCCTGCCTCGGCCCTGAACTGGTCGCGGACTTCGGATATCCGGCCAAGGTCCCGGCCCAGGAATTTCTCGGAGCATGTCTTTGGCAGATGGTCAAAGGCATGACCAGCCCCTTCAAGTCGGTCATCAAGCTCGGGCTGTTCCAAAAATATGCGTTGGAGGACGAAGAGGATGGAGACGGGCTGCTCTGCGAGCGGCTCAAGGCGGGGCTACTTGGTGGCCGAACCGCCGCCGAGGACGTCGACCCCTATTGCATGGTCTACGCCGCTCTCCGCGATTACTTCGGGAGGGACCAGGCCATGGGCACCCTGGAACTGCTCCGGGCCGCCTTTCTCACCAAGGCCGGGTTGACCAAGATTCCGCTCTTCATGGGGGAACCGGCCACATTCCTCGACTCCAGCTGTCTCGCCTTTTTTCTCGAGGATGAAAAGGTGGACGCCGAAGCCCTGTCCGTCCTGTCGCGGCCTCTGACTCTCCGAAAATCCCTGGGCCTCGGTCGGGACGTGAACCGGTTCATGATTCAGGCCTATCAGGACATCCGGGGCCGACTCACGGGCAGGGAGCAGTCTTCGAGTCCCAGTGCTGCGCCCAGGGACATGCTGTGGCTATCTCGCTGCATCTTCGCCGTCTACAATAAGCAGGCCAGCAGCAAGGTCGAGCGGATACCCTTTCTGAATTTCCAGCCGCCCAAAGTTCACGAGCTGGTCCTCAGCCGTCAAACCGACAACGACAGAAACGACTTTTGGATCGTCCACGGGCGGCAGGGCACGGCCTGTTCCATGGAACTGGGGAAGAACCCCAGTCTGATTCATCTGGCCGTCTGGCTGGTTCTCAACGGCCTCTACGACCCGCAACGGATCGTCCGATCCCAGGGCCCGACGATTCCGGTGTCCATGGCCGACATGAACGCGCTCCTGACCCACATGTGGTCCTTCTTCGAACCTGAACGGGAGTTCAGGGTTGATCCCGGGCGCTTCCTCGCTCCGGACCGGGCAGTTCGGGGTATTTTGGTCCTCAACCTCTGCGCTCCGCCCAAGGCCGAAACCGTGACCGAGGCCCATCTCGTCTACGCCACGTCCTGGGAGGAAATTTTCTGCATCGGACTGCCCCCGGATGAAACAGCCCTTCAGCTCAGGCCGAAAGACTTCGTGGCCCAACATCTGTCCCACCCCCTCGATGCGGATCTAAACCTTCAGGTTTTCATTCCCCGTTCAATGAGGATTCCCAGACCAGACCTTCCCCGGATAGGCCAGAGCGGATAGACTCGATTACAGTCCCATCTTCAGTCTGGCATCGTCAATGAGAGACTTAGGATCGTCTTCGGTCCGCATGATGTGATCGGCAACGGCCATGTACAAAGGTTCGCGCTCAGCCAGGACCCGGGCCACCTCCTGCGCCGGATTCACGCCGGTCAGGGAAGGCCTCTGTCCAGACTCAGGCGACGCTTCCAAACGCCTGGCCAGGGTGGCCGCTTCGGCCATGAGATAAAAGACCACCCCTCGACGGCGCAGAAGCTCTCTATTGCCCTCGGACAGGATCGCCCCTCCACCGGTGGCCACGACCTGGCCGCAGCCCTCGGCCACCCGGGCCAGAATCCTGCTCTCGACCCGGCGAAAGGCCTCCCATCCGTCTTCGGCGACGATCTCGACCACGCTCAGATTCGTCTCGGCCTTGATTTCCTCGTCGGTGTCCACGAAAACCAAACCGAGCTCGGCGGCAAGCATCCGGCCCAGGGTCGTCTTCCCCACCGCCCGGGGACCAACCAAAAAGACATTTTCCTTCAAGGGGTTGAACGATTCGGAACCGCCAGACCCAGGGCCGATAACCCTTCTGGCATCCGCTTCCTCAACCTCCACCCGCTGGGAGATGAATCTGGCTGTTTCCATTTTGTTCATTTCATCATTCCTCCCCGCCGAGAAAAATATCGACGATCTCCCGGATCTCGACCTCGGCCCGGTCCACAATTCCGACCAGATCCCTGGTCTGTATCCCCAAGGTCTTCCAGGTGACCTCGCTCAATTCCGGAATGATGATTGATCCGCTGGAGCCATATCCCAAGGCCACGGCCAGCACGTCCGCCAGATTGATCAACGCCGGTTCCAAAGGCTCGGAGCAGCGCATCGGCGTGTGATGGAACCGAACCACTTGGCTCAGGCTGCGGGGCAGGTTCCACTCCTTGAACAGCAGGGTGCCGACCACGGCATGGTCGAAGCCCATGACCTTCTGCTCGGCATCGTAGAGGGGGATCTTGTCAGATCGGGAAAAGATCAGGGCCTCCATGCATGCGCAGGGCATCTGTCTAAAGAGGACCAGACGGCCGATATCGTGAAGCATCCCGGCCACGAAATACCGCTCCAGGCCCGACTGTCCGATCTCGTCGGCCAGTCGGCTGGCCAGGACCCCGCAGCCAATGGAGTGGGCCCAGAAGGACTTCATGTCCACCAGTTCGGCCGGGATCTTGGTGAATGTCTTGATGGCCGAGATGCCCAGGGCCAGGGTGGCCAATTCGTTAGACCCGACAATGGTCACGGCCCTTCGGATGGAGTCCACCCTGGCTGGAAACCCGTAGAACGGACTGTTCACTAGGCGCAAAAGCTTGGCCGACAGGCTGGTGTCCTTGCTGACCACCTCGGCCACGTCAGCCGAGGAACTCAATGGGGATTGGAGGACTTTTCTGATCCGGAAATAGATGTCCGGAAACGAGGTCAGCTGGACCTCGTGCTGGACGAGCTCCTCCACCGTGCCCTCGCCCTTGAGGAACAGGTCTTCGAACGTGCCGTCGTTGACATAGGGCAGTGCTTCGAGCTTCGGTGGCGTCCACCCGGTGGCGATCCGTCCGGCGGTTCGCCGGACCCCGAGCTTGAAGATGGCCCTGATGGCCGAAAAATGAAGATTGGAGGCCTCAAAGAGAGGGGTCAGATAGGCCTCGGCCGCCTCATAGTCCTCCATTGAAGCCCGACATGGTTCTTTCCCGGCGCATGAATCGTCCTCGATCTCGACACCGTCGATGCCCCATCGTCCGAGATGCTCCTTGCGAACATCGTCCAACACAGTGCCCTTGGGGATGAGCAGCCTGCCCTTGGCGTCCACGAGATCCTTGGCCAGGACCATGCCAGCTATGATTTTGTCCGTCTTGACCAGTCCCATCGCCACTCCCTGACCGGTTGATTCCGACTTTTATGCGGATCGTTCCGAAACGGCCCGCCCTTTCGTCCTCAAAAAATATCCTTTTATTTGGATCTACAGGAAAAGGGCCGAACCGGCAACACTCCAGAAAACGAAACGACCGGCTCCGAAGACAGGTCCGGGGCCGGTCGGGAAGCGTTCATCAGGCATCCTTGGACCATCACGCCTTAGAGATGGTTCGATTTCTTCAAGACGTACTCGGCTCCCTTGAAGGACAGGGGAACGATGGCCAGCCAGGCGACGATCAACACGGCGATCATCATTTTTAAACTCCTCGCGTTTCAATACAATTCATCCGGGTCCTGCCGCTCCAGTTCGCCCAGGCTCAATGGCTTTTTGTCCATGGCCCGCCAGACCCAGGCGATATACCCCAGGACCAAAGGAACCGCTAGGGCGATATAGCTCATGGCCGTCAGGGTATAGTGACTGCTGGAGGCCGAGGCGATGGTCAGCCCACTCCGGGGATCGTATGTGGACGGGTAAAAGGGAGTGCCGTTGAACCCGGCCAGAAAGAACAAGGCCAGGACCGTCAGGACAGTGCCGGACCCGGCCCACCAGAAGCCTCGCCTATGGCTTGTGAAGGCCGTGGTCGCCGTTCCGAAGACCACCAGGGCCAGGCCAAGGATGAGTAGGGCCGGAATGGCCGGATTGGCCAGGAGATTCTGGAAATACCGGCCGGACATCAGCATCATGCCCTTGCCCCCGGGTCCGGGTCCATACCCGGCCATGGTCACCAAACGGTACAGGACGAAGACCAGAAACGGCAGGGACACGGCCAGATTGACCAGAGCCGATCGCCGGAGCCGTTCGACCAGGCTTTTTTGCTCCAAGTTGTTCACCAGATACATGGCCCCCAAGGCCCGGGCCAAAAAAACCAGGAACACGCCCAAAGCGACATTGAAGGGATTCAAAGCTGCTTCAAGGCCGCGCCATGGCCCGTGCCAGGTAGCCCGGTTGTAGACGTCCAGGGAAAAGCTCGATCCTGTGAAGAACGTTCCCACGGCCGCTCCCAGAAGAAAAAGTCCGAGGCTCCCGTTGATGAACAAGAATATCTCGTAGGTTCGGGCGCCGAAGAGGTTCCCGGGCTTGGTTCGATATTCGTAGCTCACGGCCTGAATGACGAAGGTGAACAGGATGGCCATCCAAACCCAGTAAGCCCCGCCAAAACTCGTGGCGTAGAAGAGCGGGAAGGCTGCGAACATTGCCCCCCCGAACAGGACCAGGGTGGTGAAGGTCAACTCCCATTTCCGGCCCAGGGAATTGATCATTAAAGTTTTTTCAGCCTCGGACCGGGTAGCCGTCAGGAGGAGCGTCTGCCCGCCCTGGACAAAGGCCATGGCAATGAACAGGCCCCCGATGAGGGAAACTACCACCCACCACAAATACTGCAATTGCGAATGGTCGAGGTTGCCGATCATGGTCTAGTCCTCCTCGGGCCCCTTGGCGATCTGGGTACACATGATTCTGATTTCGGCCAGAAGCAGGGCCGTGAACAGGATGAGAAACATGAAGAAGGTGACCTGGACATTGGCCCGGGCGATGTTCGTCACGGCCACGCCTACGGGCAGAAGGTCCTGAATGGCCCAGGGCTGACGACCCACCTCGGCCACGATCCACCCCGCCTGGCCAGCCACAAAGGCCAGGAAGACCCCGGACAGACCAATGTAGTGCAGCCACCGGGCCCCTTCGATCCGGTCCTTGGCCGTCAGAACCAGAAAAGCCAAAAAAATTAAGGGAAAAAGACTGCCCAAAGCCACCATGACGTGGAAGCTGTAGAAAACCAGCCCCAACGGTGGAACAGCGTCCTCGGGTTTCTGCAGATGCCCGTAGCCGAGGTACCCGCGAACCGGCTCAAAGGCAGCCAGGGCCAGCTGTTGACCGGCCACATCACCCTTGGCCAAGGCATCTTTGTAGGCGGCGAGATGGACCACGGCCTCCCGGCCCCTGGCCATTCGCTCGGTTACGCCCATGATACCGTGCTGGGCATTGCCATAGATGAGATCGTCCACCCCGGGCACGAAGGATCCGGTCTCCCTGTTGGCCAGCAGGGAGAGGAGACCCGGGACCTTGATTTCCAGAAAGAATGGATCCTTGTCATCCCCGGGCTGCTTGGAGGGGTCAAGGATGCCCATGACCACAAGTCCGGCCCCGTTCTCGCCCGTGAAAAGCCCTTCCATGGCAGCCAGCTTCATGGGTTGGACACGGGCCGCCGTATAGGCCGACTCGTCCCCGGAAAAAATGACGTAGCCCGAGGAAATGACCCCGAAGACCGAGGCCACGATGATGCTCTTCTTGGCCTTGTCCACATGTCGACCGCGAAGCAGAAACCAGGACGAGACCGTCAGCACGAACAGGGCCGAGAGGACAAAGGCCGAACTGGTCGTGTGCGTGAAGTGGCTGATGGCCGCCGGAGAAAAGAGGACCTCCCAAAAATTCTCCATCTCGAACCGGGCCAGGGCCGGATTGAAGGTCATACCCACCGGGTACTGCATCCAGGCGTTGGCCACCAGAATCCAGAGGGCCGACAGGCTGGATCCCACGGCCACCATCCAGGTCGAAAACAGGTGAAAAGTCTTGGATACCCGCTCCCAACCGAAGAACATGACCGCGAAGAAGGTGGCCTCGATGAAAAAGGCGAAAATTCCCTCGGCCGCCAAGGGGGCCCCGAAGATATCGCCTACCATCCAGGAGTAGTTCGACCAATTGGTCCCGAACTCGAACTCCAGAATAATGCCCGTGGCTACGCCGATGGCGAAGTTAATCCCGAAGAGGGTCATCCAGAACTTGGCAATCCGCTTCCACTCCTCCCGGCCGGTCTTGACGTAGATGGTCTCGAAAAAGGCCACCAGGAACGACAGTCCCAAGGTCAAGGGAACGAAGATCCAATGATACATGGCCGTCAGGGCGAATTGGGCCCTGGACCAGGCCACAAGGGACAGATCGACGCTTTCGAGCATAGCCTACCCTCCTTGCTCTTGGCTCCCTGACATGGGCGGTTGGGGCGTGTCTTTAAACGAAACGCCGTCTAGGGTCGGGGCCTGGACCCCGCCGCTCAAGGTATGCAAAACGTGTCCGCCGCGCTCGGCGTCGGTCGCGAAATGCTCTTTGAACATATCGGGAAAGAAGAACATCTTGAACACGGCGAAGAGGACGACCAGCTTGACCAAGATAATGGTCCAAAGCCGCCGCCCCAGAGTCATTGACCGAAAGCCCTGCGCATAGAAGGAGATGATGCCTTTCATGACCGTCCACCCGATTTTGAAGTTGACGGCTTTCCGCCTACTCCTCTTCCGGGTTCGTGTCCATCATCGCGATGATGAAAAGGAATGCTTAGAACAATTTATGGAAAGGCCCTCCCGGAGCGGCCAAGGCCTCCACCCGGGCAACGACGTCGGGGTCCTCTTCCAGAACCGGAGCGTGGAATTCCTTGGCCCGGGCGTCAATGACCAGGGCCCCACGGCAGCCCCAATGCTTGCAATGGGTGAAGGACCCCAAACCGTAGATGTCCGTGGCCGGATCCGAGCGGGTGAAGGTCGTCCAGAGGAAATTCCTCCAGGAGAGTCGAACAAAGGCGGGGTCGTCGGCCACCACGACCAGCCGGATGCCGCCAAGG
>RZZR01000073.1 GCA_009929795.1 Deltaproteobacteria bacterium
TAAGGCGCTTTGTCGCTTGCCACCTTCCTCATCGCGGCACTCAAAGACCAGAAACGCACCATTCTGCACCCAGACAGTATATTTCGACTGCACCTGCGATTCAAACCAAAATACTGCGATTTCGCTGGCCTTGAGCAGCAGCATCGAGCCGAGGATGGCCACGATGCTCCGCGACAGGGCGTCGTCTGGACGCAGATAGGCGATGATGACGAGGACCAGCAGGTAGGCGACCAAACCTCCGACTAATTGCAAGATGGCCGCGGTACCAAGGGTGACGGGCGCACTCTCGGGATCGCGCACGATATCCCGGACCACGATGCCTTGCAGACCGAGTGCGGCGATGGCACCGAAAAGACCGGTGAACGCCAGTGCAAAGTTCAGCAGCCCGAATTGGTCAGGGCCGAGATAGCGCGCTACCCAAACGCCGACAAAGAGTCCAACGCCCATGCGCAGAATCTTGTCGAAAAACAACCATCCGATGTTGTCGACGATTTTGACCAGATTGGGTCGATGCTCGATGCGGCGGCGGATGAAAGGAGGAGTGATATTCAAATTATAATTCTCAGCCCGTCATTCACTTCAACTTCAAACCATTGACCCCCGCCCCTGCTCCGTGCCAGATTCCGTTCCCCGTAAACAAACATCTTGGAGCCGATCATGAGCTTTCGATACACCCGTCGCATCCAGAACACGCCCCGGTCGTTCATCCGGGAAATTCTGAAAGTGACCCAGGACCCATCCATTATTTCCTTTGCCGGAGGATTGCCCAATCCCGGGCTGTTCCCTGTGGCCGAACTCCAGGAGGCAGCTTGCCAGGTCCTCGAGAACCACGGGCCACGAGCCCTGCAGTACGCCAACACCGAGGGCCATCTGGAACTCCGGGCCTGGATCGCCCGCCGCTACGCTCGCCGGGGATTGACCGTCAACCCGGACCAGATCCTCATCACCACCGGCTCCCAGCAGGCTCTGGACCTGGTGGCCAAGATCTTCATCGAACCCGGGGACACCGTTGTCCTGGAACGGCCGAGCTATCTAGGGACCATCCAGGCATTTGGGATGTTCGAGCCCCGGTTTGTGACCGTGAACCTGGATGACGACGGACCCGACCTCGCGGGACTGGAAGAAATTCTGGCCATGGAAAAGCCGAAACTTTTCTACGCCGTGCCAAACTTCCAGAACCCGTCGGGACTGACCTATTCGGCCCGAAAACGAAAGAGCCTAGCCGACCTTCTTCTCAAATTTCCCGAAACCCTGTTTGTCGAGGACGACCCCTACGGAGAACTTCGCTTTGCCGGCGAGCACATGGAACCGGTCTTCAGCCTGACCGGGGGCCACGGCATTCTGCTGGGCTCGTTCTCAAAAATCACCGTTCCAGGGTTCCGCCTGGGCTGGATGGTGGCTCCGCCGGACATCATCCGCATGGCTGTCACGGCCAAACAGGCCGCCGACCTCCACTCCTCGACCTTCAACCAGTTCGTCATCGAAACATATCTTCGAAACAACGACCTGGACGGGCATATCGCCCGCATCACCGAACGCTACGGATCCCAGGCCCGGGCCATGGTCACCGCCTTGGAGCGGAAGGCCCCCGAAGGCGTCCGTTTCACCCGGCCCGAGGGCGGCATGTTCCTCTGGGTCACCCTGCCGCCAAAAACCGGTTCGTGCATGGACCTCTTCGATCTGGCCATCGCCCGCAAGGTGGCCTTTGTTCCAGGCATGCCCTTTTACACGGACGGTTCAGGAACCAGCACCCTGAGGCTCAACTTCTCCAACGCCCCGGAACAGATCATCGACCAGGGCATCGCCCGTCTGGGGGAATGCATGGCCGAACTCGCGGCCCGAGTATGACACCACAAAAACTGGTCGATCCCCAATCAATCAGATTATATCCTCTCCATACCGCTTGATTTCGTCCACAAGATTGCCGCCTGAGGCAAAGTCTTCTGGGCAGAACGGCATGGGCTCGATATTGTTGTTTATATGCCTGCGAAGAGGCACGATCTTGCGTCTATCCAAAAAACGATCTCCTGTGAAAAAAGATGAAATCAAAGCGACATCGACGTCGCTCTCTTCTCGGGCCATGCCTTTGGCCCAAGACCCGAAGAGGACCGCTCTTTCCACAGGTATGCCGTTTTCACGAAGAGCGACGATATATTTCTTGACGTCCCTGATCACGGCATCTTTTTCGCAAACCATTCTTTATTGCCGTGCCGTAGCGATTGTTTGATCAAGCCAAAACGGGCTTCCATCCGGCGCAGGCCCGGCCGAACTCCTCCTTCAAGGTCTCGATGAGTTCGTGAACCGAAGTGATCGAGGTGATCCTGAAGGCATTCTGTCCGGCAAAGGCGAATCCCTTGTTTAAGTTGCCCTTCTTGGCGTTCAAGAGGGCCGAGGCGATGCAATACGGGCTTTTTTCCGGGTCGCACGAGGCGAGACAGTGGAACGGGCAGGCCATGGGCTCCTTGCCCCCTTGGCGGACGCCCTCCAGAAAGGCGTTGTCAATGGCCCGGCCGGGCATGCCCACCGGGCTCTTGATGACCACCAGATCCTCTTCCTTGGAGTCGACATAAGCCTGCTTGAAGGCCTGGTCGGCGTCGCATTCGTGCGTGGCCACAAACCTGGTCCCCATCTGAACCCCGGAAGCCCCGAGCTTGAGCATCTCGCAGATGTCGCTTCCGGTGAAAACCCCGCCGGCAGCAATGACCGGAATCTCACGCCCGGCCTTTTCGGCAAAGGGCTTCACGGCCTCGACCACCTCGGGCACCAGACGCTCCAGGGTGAAATTCGGGTCGTCGATCTCCTCTGGCTTGAATCCCAGATGACCACCGGCCTTGGGGCCTTCCACCACCAGGGCGTCAGGCACGATGCCGAATCTCGACATCCACTTGCGGCAGATGATGGACGCGGCCCGGGCCGAAGACACGATGGGAGCCAACTTCGTTTTCATGCCCTCTTCCCGGTACTTGGGCAGATCGAGGGGCAGGCCGGCCCCGGAAAAAATGATGTCGATGCCTTCGTTCAAGGAGGTCTTGACCATGTCTTTGAAATTGGTCAGGGCGACCATGAGATTCACCCCCAGAATGCCCTGGGTCATCTCTCTGGCCTTCTGGATCTCTCGCCGCAAGGCCCTAAGATTGGCCTCCAGGGGATTCTTGGCAATGTCAGGCTCATTCATGCCGATCATGGCCCCGGCAATGACCCCGATGCCGCCTTCGTTGGCCACGGCCGATGCCAGCCGGGACAGGGAAATGCCAACACCCATGCCTCCCTGGACAATGGGCAGATTGGCCACAAGATCCCCGATTTTCAATGATGGAAAATTCATGTGCGTCACCTGAATGTTGAAGTTCGTCAAAGGGATGCGAAAAGACACCAAAGCCGGTCACAAGTCAACTTCATGACAATGCGTCCTCAAAATCGTTTTGGGCTCGGGCTCGATCCGCCGCCTAAGAATCACGTAATAGACCGTGGGCACGACCACCAGGGTGAAGGCCGTGGAGGCCGTCAGGCCGAAGATGAGTGCCCAGGCCAGACCGGAAAAGATGGGGTCCAGGGTTATGGGCCAGGCTCCCAGGGCCGTGGTCAGGGCCGTAAGCACAATGGGCCTCAGCCTGATGGCTCCGCTCTGGATGACTGCCTCGCGAAGTCGTTCGCCACGTTTCAGGGCCGCCTGGATGAACTCCACCAAAACGAGCGAATTGCGGATGACGATGCCACCCAGGGCGATCATGCCGATCATGCTCGTGGCCGTGAAAAAGATCGGATTGGCCAGCTCGCCCACCGGACGGCTGAAGAGCAGGTTCAAAAGCCAGAACCCGGGCATAATGCCCAGCAGGGTCAGGGGCACGGCCAGCATGATGAGCATTGGCAGGCCAACGGACCCGGTTTGAAGGACGAGCAGGAGATAGATGCCCAAAAGGGCCGCGGCGTTGGCCAGACCCAGATCCCGGAAGACGTCCAGGGTGATCTTCCACTCCCCCTCCCCGGCCCAGTCCACCTCGATGCCCGGGCCGAGATCCACCCCCCTCAAACGGGACTGGAGATCGAGAACGGCCTCGCCGGGGGCAATCCCGGCCGTTTCGGCCGTGACATAGACCACCGGCCGAAGATTCTTGCGCATGACAGGCTGATCCTCGGCCAAGATCCGGAAAATCCCCAACTCTCCCAGAGGCACGAGGTGCCCTCCGGTCGAGGCCAGGCGAATCTGGGCCAGATCCGTCGGGCCGGACCGCAAGGCCCGGGGCAGGGTCAGGCGGACCAACAGGGGCTGGCGTTCGTGGGGAAGATGGACCAGGGCCGGGGTCGATCCCGACAAGGCCGTGCGCAGGACCGCGACGACGTCCTGGGCGCTGACCCCGTGCAGGGCGGCCTTTTCCTTGTCCAGGACAAAATCGAGACGGTCCCGTTCGGCCTCGGAGCTTACATCGACGTCCACCACCCCGGGCTCGTCGACCATGACCGCCGCTAGTTTCTTGGCCGCCGTCACCATGTCTTCGTACGATGTTTCCGGTTCTCCGTAGACTTCAGTCACCAGGGTGGACAACACCGGCGGCCCCGGGGGCGACTCCACGATCTTCAGATCCACCCCGGTCTCCCGGGCCAGGGCTTCCAGGCCCGGCCGAAGCCGCAGGACGATGTCGTGACTCTGGGCCTCGCGCCGGTCCCGGTGGACCAGGTTGACCCGAATGTCGGCCAGATGCGGACCTTCGCGTAAGAAATAGTGCCGGACCAGACCGTTGAAATCCATGGGCGAAGGCCTTCCCACATAACTGACGAATTCTGTCACCTCGGGCACCGTGGCCAGAAAGGCCTCGAACCGGGTTACGGCCCGGTTGGTGGCCTCCAGAGGAGTTCCTTCGGGCATATCGAGAACGAGCTGGAATTCGTTCTTGTTGTCGAAGGGGAGCATCTTAAATGGCACCAGACGAAGCCCTGCCAGGAGCAAACAACCGCCCAGAAGAAGGCCGATCCCTGAGAACAGAGCCAGACGACGTCCTGCCGAGCCGAGGAATGGATCCAGAATGCTTCGATAGATTCGCAGAACGGTCGGGGAGACCGCGTTTTCGGGGCGTGTTTGGCCCCGGCCCGACGTGGAGCGAAGCAGGGAACAGGCCATCCAGGGCACGATGGTCACGGCGCAAAGGGTCGAAAAAGTCACGGTCAGGGGCACGTTGGCGGCCATGGGGGCCATGTAGGGGCCCATCATCCCGGTGATGAAGAAAAGCGGCGCGAAGCTGACGATGATGGCCAGGGTGGACATGACCACCGGCGGCAAGACCTCGCTCACGGCCGCCACCGTGGCCTTGCGCGGCGGCAGGACCCCGGCTCGGATATGGCGCTGGATGTTGTCCACGTTGGTGATGGGGTCGTCCACCACCAGCCCCAGGGACAGGATCAGGGCGAAAAGGGTCACCCGATTGATCGTGTATCCCAGGAGATAGTTGACGAACAGGGCCAAGGAGAAGCTGACCGGAACGGCCAGGGCTACCACGACCGCCTCCCGCCAGCCCAGGGTGAAGGCCAAGAGCACGACCACGGTCAGCACGGCGAAGGTCAAATTGATCAACAGATTGTGGACCTTGTCGTCGGCCGTTTGGCCGAAATCCCTTGTGACGGTATAGGACACGCCGGCCGGAAGCACGGTTTCGGACAATCCGGCCATGCGTTCCCGGATGTCCCGGGCCACGTCCACCGCATTGGTGCCCTTTTTCTTGGCCACGGCCAGGGTCACGGCGGGCATGGATCCCTCCGGACCCTCTCCGGATCGGACCGCCCGGGCCGAAAACCCGATCCGGCTGTAGACACCGGGTTCTTCGGGTCCGTCCATCACCCTGGCCACGTCCCGCAGATACACGGGCCGCCCATCGTGGACCCCGACCACCAGGGCGCGGACCTGCTCGGCCGAAGCCAGAAAGGACTGGCTGCCCACGACCGTCTCCCGATTCAGGGCCGAGAAGCTTCCTGCCGTACCCGAGGCGTCGGCCGCAGCCAAGGCCCGCTGAATCCCGAGGGGATCCAGGCCCAGCCCAGCCATCCGACTCGGATCCAGCTCGACCCGGACCTCCCGGCTGCGGCCCCCGACCAGGGAGATACCGGAGGTATCCTCGGTCTCGGCCAAGCGGGCCATGACCTCCTCGCCCACCCGCCGCAAAGCGTAATCGTCCAGGTCATCGGAAAACAGGGTCACCGTGACCATGGGCACGTCGTCGATCTCCACCGGGCGGACCACCCACCCTGTCACCCCGGGAGGGGCTTGGTCCTCGTGGCGGGCGATCTGGTTGTGGAGCTTGACCAGGGACCGCTCCCGGTCCTCTCCGACATGGAAGCGGACAGTGACCACGGCCCCGTCCCGACGGGACTGAGAATAGACGTATTCCACCCCATCGATCTGCCACAAAAGGCGCTCCAGAGGCACGGACACCAGGGCCTCGACCTCTCTGCTCCCGGCCCCCGGAAAGCTGACGGCCACGTCGGCCATGGGCACCACAATCTGGGGCTCCTCCTCGCGGGGGGTCATGACAACCGCCCAGGCCCCCAGACAGAGACTGACCGCGGCCAGGATAACCGAGTACCTGGCCTGCAGAAAGGTCTCCACCAGGGCAGAGAACGCTCCGGTTTCTTTGTCGCCAGTCACCTCAGGCCTCCGGAATGCCGACCACGTCGCCGGGTTCCAGACCGGAGAGTACCTCCCGGCCTTCGGGCAAAAGTCGGCCCGTGGTCACCTGAACCCGGCTCCAGGCATCGTCCGTGCGGACCCAGACCGCCTCGAGTTGACCGACCCGGACCACCGAGGCCTCGGGCGCTACCAGTGCGGTCTTCTGCCCCAACGGGATGAATAGACGACCAAACATACCCGGCAGGACCCCGCTTCCGGACTCGAGGGCGGCCTTGACCACGAATGTCCGGCTGGCCGGGTCGGCCGACGGGACGATCTCCTCGATCCGACCGGACAAATCCCGGTCCAGGGCGTCGATGCGCACCAAGAGTTCCTGCCCCAGGCCCACCCGGGTCACGAGACTTTCCTGGACCAGGGCCTCCAACTGCAGAGACTGGCCTGCGTGGAGTTCGAGCAATGGTCGACCGGCCCAGGCCATGTCTCCGGGTTCGGCTAACCGCTTGACCACCTCCCCGGCCTCCGGGGCCCGAATGACCGCGTACTCCAGGGTGATGCGGGCCTCTTCGAGCATCTCCTCGGCTCCGGCTGCGTCGGACCTGGCTCCGCTCTGGCCGTCTTTGGCCTGCTGGAGCCCGGCCTTGGCCTGGAGATAGGCGGCCTCGGCCTGCTCCATATCCTGGACAGACACGGCCCCGCTTTCGAGCATCTGCCGCATACGTTCATAGCGGGATTTGGCCGTGTCGAATCCAGCCTGGGCAGCGGCGATGGCCTGGGTGGACTGGGCCGCCCTGGACCGGGACGCCTCAAGGGTCTTGCGGGCCTGGTCCAGGCGGGAACGCAGGGCTTGATCGTCCAGTCGAACCAGGATCTGCCCCCTGGCCACCCGATCCCCGGCCCGCACGGACATGGACTCGATCCGGGCCGTAACCTGAGAGGCCAACTGGGTCTGGGTTCGGGAACGGACCGTGCCCACAGCTTGGATGGCCTCGGGAACTTCCACCAGCCGGGCTTCCGAGGTCTGGTGGAACATGCTCCCCGCAGCGGGAACGGATGTCTCGCGGGGCCCGATCTTGACCCCATCAAAAAGCCCGACCTGGACCAGGATCAGAACCACAAGGCCCAGGCATCCGGCCAGGGGACCGCCGATCTTCAACCATTTCCTGCTCACGCGCTCTCCTTCGAGCCTAGGGGCACAAACGCTCATCGTTCTTGGATATTGTGGCCAGGAACCGGGCCATGGCCTCGGACTGGCCTTCCTTGAGGGTCATGCCATGTTCGACCATGGCCTCCACGGTCATCTGCCAGCCGTCCACATCCTTTGTTCCCAGTTTGCGGCAGGTCAGCCGCATGCTGTGGCAGAGCACGCATTTTGATTTTGTCAGGGCCAGAATCTCCTCTTCGCCCTCAGCCGCGGCCAAATGGACGGACACAAGGCCTATAATCGCCAGTCCGAGAAAAAAGGCCGTCGCTCGAATCATTTTCGCCTCCTCTGCTATATGCTCCTGTCGGGTTGAGACCAGAAAGCAAAGGTACCCGGCCCGCTCATCAAGACGCATAGGAAAATTATGCCCGGGAATCGAAGTCCGGGCAAGAGCTGGGAAATGGCCTGACAGGGCCTTTATCTACAGCTGTCACGTTGAATTCCGCCCGTTTCGAAATCGTTGTCTCGATCTGGATGTCGAAAATTGTTCGGTTCCACTTGACAGACGTTCAGTGATCGACTTGGTGTTCATTCAAAGAGTCCTGAAAAATTTCAATCCGGAGACTGTCGTGATTCAGAAGCCGGCCGCCAAGTGCCCTAACCTCCTCGACCTGCAAGAACTTTTTGCCTCGGCCCCCATCGGCATCTTCACGTCCACGCCCGACGGACGCTTTCTGACCTCCAACGTGGCCAACGCCCGAATGCACGGCTACGATTCCCCCGAGGAACTCATCGCCCAGGTCAAAGACATAGCCAACCAGCTCTACGCGGACCCGGCCGACCGGGAAAAAGTCAAAAAACTCCTGGAGACCAAAGGGGAAGTGATCGAACACGAATGCCGAATGCTCAAACGCGACGGCTCCATTGTCTGGGTCTCCGGAACGACCCGGGCCGTCCGGGACGAAAACGGGAACATCACACACTATCAGGGCTTTTCCAGCGACATCACCGCCCGCAAGGCCTCCGAAGAGGCCCTTCGCAAAAGCGAGGAACGGTTCTTTCTGGCCATGGAGGCCACCAGGGACGGATTGTGGGACTGGAATGTCGAAACCGACGAGATCTATCTGAGTCCAAACTATGCGGCCATTCTCGGCTACGAGCCTGAAGAAATACCGCCCAATGCCTCTTCGCTGATCGAGTTCATCCATCCCAAGGACTGGTCCACCATTTTGGGTGCGTTCAAGGACTGCTCCGAAGGGCGTTGCCAATCCTTCAGCGTCGAACTGCGCATGCAGGTCAAGACCGGGGGATGGCTCTGGGGTCTCTGCCGGGGGCAGGCTGTAGCAAAGGACAGCCGGGGGCGGACCACCAGAATGGTCGGAACCTACATCGACATTACGGCTCAGAAGCTGGCCCTGGACGCCCTCTCACAAAGCGAGGACAAATTCCGCAAAATCGTAAACATCCTGCCGCAGCTCGTGTGCTATCTCGACCGGGATATGGTCTTTCACTTCGTCAACCCGGCCTTTGAACGCTTTTTCAATATCGAGCCGGTGAACATCCTCGGCCGGACCATGGCCGACCTCGTCGGTCCGCAGACCCATTTAAAAATCAAGGACAGCCTCGACGCAGTCCTTTCCGGCCGCTTGACCTGCTTTTCGGACGTGTTTTCCTTGTCGGACGGTCGGGAATCATTCTTCGAGGGAACATTGGTCCCGGACTTGAACGGCCATGGCCAAGTCGTCGGCTTCTACGTTGTCCTTAACGACGTCACCCACCACAGACAGATTAAGCTCCGCCTCCAGGAGAGCCTCCAGGCGGCCGAAGCGGCCGGCAAGGCCAAAAACGAATTTTTGGCCAACATGAGCCACGAGCTCCGCACGCCCCTGAATGGCATCCTCGGAACCATGAATGTCTTAAAAAACACCTGTCTGAACGACGACCAATGCCACTTCGTCGACCTGGCCATCCAGTCCTCGGACCGGCTCTCCCAGCTCCTGAGCGACATTCTGGACATTTCAAGAATCGAGGCCGGCCGTCTGGAGATCCGTGACGAACCCTTCGACCTTCTTGAACTGAACCGAGCCGTGTTCGAGATCTTCGAACTCACGGCCCGGACCAAGAATCTGCTGCTCGACTGCGCCCTCGACCCCTCCCTGCCCCGGACCCTTGTCGGCGACGAGGCCCGGCTCCGTCAGATTCTCTTCAACCTGGTCGGCAACGCCGTGAAGTACACCCCGCAGGGGACGGTGGCCGTGGGCATCGATCGTCTGACTCCCGCCCGTGAGGGACAGGAACGGATCCTCCTCACCGTGACCGACACCGGCATCGGCATCCCCGAAGATCACCTAGCCGACATCTTCGAGCCTTTCCATCAGGTCGACGGCAGCTACACCCGCCGGTATCAGGGGGCCGGACTGGGCCTGGCCATCGTCCGCCGACTGGTCGGACTGATGGGCGGCAATATGGCCTTGGAGAGCGTTCCCGGCCTGGGCACGACGGTCTATGTGGCCTTGCCGTTTACAACGGTTCATCGCCGAACTCCGGACCCGGCCCGGGCCAAACCAGCACCGGTCCAGGCCTTGCGCATTCTCCTGACCGAGGACGAACCATCCAATCGTGAACCCCTGGCCAGACTCCTGAAGAACACCGGGCATACAGTGGCCGTGGCGAACAATGGCCGGCAGGCCGTGGAAATGGTCGGGGCGGACGACTTCGACCTCGTCCTCATGGACATTCAGATGCCCGTCATGAACGGTGTTGAGGCCACCCGGGCCATTCGGGAGTCCGAGGCCCTCGGGGCCAAGAAAGACATCCCCATCATCGCTCTGACCGCCTACGCCATGAAGGGCGACAGAGACAAGTTTCTGAAAATCGGCATGGACGACTACGTGTCCAAGCCGGTCATGATCGAAGAACTCCTCAGGCTTTTAAGCCACTACCCCCGCCGGGGGCGATGACGCCCTCCGGCCGGGGTCAATGCCCTCCTTGCCTGCCTTTGTAGCTCTCCCGCCCCGTCGACTCAATGGACATCGGGGATTTCTTGTCATAGAAAAAATTTGAAAAGAATCCTCGCCGGACCCGACATGCCGTGGCCCGGTTCAGGCCTTTGCGTACCTGGAAACGACACGAGGAGCACCCCATGACCAGTCAACGCCCCCCCGAATCGACCAAACAAGGCTTTACCGGCGTCCAAAAACCAACGTCGGAAAGCATCCTCAACGGCCATTCCCCGGAAAACCCGGCCGACTTCCTGCGACACGTCCTGGTCGATCAATCCCGGGACGGCATCGTCATCGTCAAGGAAGATGGAAGCGTCCACGAGACCAACGCCCGGTTCGCGGCCATGATCGGCCATTCCGTGGAGGAAGTCCTGAATCTCCACGTCTGGGACTGGGACGCCCTGGCCTCCAGGAGAGAACTGCTGCGAATGCTCCACGAAGTGGACCATACCGGCGACAGTTTCGAAACCCGGCACCGCCGCAAGGACGGCAGCCTCTACGACGTCGAGATCACCACCAACGCCGCGATTTTTTCTGGCCAGAAATACATCTTCTGCGTCTGCCGGGACATCACCGAGCGGCTAAGATACACCGAGGAACTCGTCTTGACCCGGGCCTGCGTGGACAAGGCCGCCCTGTCCATCTTCTGGATCGACCCCGACGGCCGCCTCATTTATGTCAATGAAACGGCCTGTACCACCCTGGGCTATTCAAAGCGGGAACTCCTGACTATGGGCGTCTGGGATCTGGACCCCGAGCACGACCAAAAAATGCGGCCGGAGCAATGGCGAAACCTCAGATCCAGCTCCATCCTGTCCTTTCTGACCAGACATAGAACCCGGGACGGCCGTCTCATTCCAGTCCAGGTGACCTCCAACTACATCGAGCACAACGGGCGCGAGCTGGAACTGGCCTTTGCCCAGGACGTCTCGGAACTGGAACTATCCAGAGAGAATTTGTCCAGCACGGTCCAGCGCCTAGCCGAGGCCGTTGAATCCCTCCGCCTGGCCAAGGATCAGGCCGAGGCCGCCAACCGGTCCAAGAGTGAATTCCTGGCCAACATGAGCCACGAGATCCGGACCCCCATCAACGGCATCCTGGGCATGATGCAGCTCATGCAAACCACGCGGATGACCCCTGATCAGCAGGAATTCGTCGAACTGACCATCCAGTCAGCCGATCGACTGACCCGGTTGCTCACGGACATTTTGGACCTCTCCCGGGTCGAAGCCGGAAGGATGGAGATCCGCTCCGAGGAGTTCGGCCTGGACGAAATCCGCGATTCCGTTCTCGGTCTGTTCGGCTTTACGGCCCGGGGAAAGGGGCTGGCCATCGACTGCTCCATGGATCCGAACATTCCGCCCCGGCTAATTGGGGACGAGGCCCGGGTCCGACAGGTTCTCTTCAACCTGGTCGGCAATGCCCTGAAATACACCGAGCAGGGTCGGGTGGAACTCGAAATGACCCTTCTCTCCAGAAAAGACGACGGCCAAGTTCGAATCCTGTTCACGGTCAACGACACGGGTATCGGCATCCCGGAGAATCGCCTGAAGGACATCTTCGAACCCTTCCGGCAGGTCGACGGGAGTTTCACCAGAAAATACCAGGGCGCCGGCCTGGGGCTGGCCATCGTCCACCGTCTGGCCAATCTGATGGGCGGTCACATCTCCATTGAGAGCGAGCCGGAGCATGGCACCAGTGTCTACGTTACGCTGCCCTTCCAGATCGTCGGACCCAAAGGAGAGACTCCGGCCAACGAGGAACCGGAAAACGTCGGGCCCCCCGGTCTGCGTATCCTTCTGGCCGAGGACGAAGTTTCCAACTCCCTGCCGACCCGCCTTCTCCTGGAACAGGCCGGGCACATGGTGACCCTGGCCGAAAACGGCCAACAGGCCTTGGATCTGCTGGCCGGACAGGATTTTGACCTGATCCTCATGGACATCCAGATGCCGATCATGGACGGCGTCGAGGCCACCCAGGCCATTCGTGAATCAAAATCCCTGGGGGCCAAAAAGGACATCCCCAT
>RZZR01000074.1 GCA_009929795.1 Deltaproteobacteria bacterium
GGACCGGCCCATTCTTTGCGACACCAAGGTCTTTCAGTACGGCGACGCCATCGCCATGGTCTGCGCCAAGACCAAGGCCCAGGCCGAGGCGGCCGCGGCCAAGGTCAAAGTCGATCTGGAAGAGCTGCCATCCTACATGAGCGCTCCGGCGGCCATGGCCGAGGACGCCATGGAGATCCATCCCGGCACGCCCAACGTCTACTATGTCCAGAAGATCGCCAAAGGCGATGAAACGGGCCCGGTCTTCGACAAGGCCGACGTGACCGTGGAGGACAATTTCTATGTCGGCCGCCAGCCGCACATGCCCATCGAGCCGGACGTCGGGTTCGCCTATCTGAACGACGAGGGCAAGCTGGTCATCCATTCCAAATCCATCGGCCTGCACCTCCATCTGTACATGATCGCTCCCGGTCTGGGCGTGGAGCCCGACAATCTGGTCATGGTCCAGAATCCAGCCGGCGGCACCTTCGGCTACAAGTTCAGCCCGACCATGGAAGCCCTGGTGGGCGCGGCCACCCTGGCCACAGGACGGCCCTGCTTCCTGCGCTACAACTACAAGCAGCAGATGCAGTACACGGGCAAGCGTTCGCCCTTCTTCATCAATCTGAAGTTCGCCGCCGACAAGGACGGCAAGATCCTGGGCATGGAGAGCGACTGGTCCGTGGACCATGGCCCGTACTCCGAGTTCGGGGACCTGTTGACCGTGCGTGGGGCCCAGTTCATCGGCTCGGGCTACGACATCGCCAACATCCGGGGCGAAGGCCGCACCGTTTGCACGAACCACGCCTGGGGATCGGCCTTCCGGGCCTATGGATCGCCCCAGAGCGAATTCGCCTCGGAAGTGCTCATGGACGAGTTGGCCGAAAAGCTGGGCATCGATCCCCTGGAACTCCGCTTCAAGAACGTCTACCGTCAGGGCTCCAAGACTCCAACGGGCCAGGATCCCGAGGTCTACAGCCTGCCGGAGATGATCGACATCCTGCGTCCCAAGTACCAGGCGGCCCTGAAAAAGGCCCAGGCCAATTCCACGGCCGAGGTCAAGCGCGGGGTGGGCATTTCGCTGGGCGTGTACGGTTGCGGCCTGGACGGCCCGGATTCCTCCGAGGCCTGGGTGGAACTGAACCTGGACAACACCGTGACCGTGTACTCCTGCTGGGAGGACCACGGCCAGGGTGCCGACGCCGGGGCCCTGGGTACGGCCCATGAAGCCCTGCGTCACGCCGGCATCGGTCCGGATCGGATCCAACTGGTCATGAACGACACCAGCAAGGCTCCCAACAGCGGACCGGCCGGAGGCAGCCGCTCCCAGGTGGTCACCGGCCAGGCCATCAAGGCCGGAGCCGAGGCTCTGGTGGCGGGCATGAAGAAGCCTGACGGCGGTTTCAGGACATACGACGAGATGGTGGCCGACAAGATTCCGGTCAAGTACACGGGTAAATGGACGGCCCCGGCCACGGCCTGCGACGAGAACGGCCAGGGCGCCCCGTTCGCGGTCTATATGTATGGGCTGTTCATGGCCGAGGTGGCCGTGGAACTGGCCACGGGCAAGACTGCGGTCGAGAAGATGACTATGGTGGCCGACGTCGGCAAGATCAACAGCCGTCTGGTCGTTGACGGTCAGATCTACGGCGGTTTGGCCCAGGGCATCGGCCTGGCCCTGACCGAAGACTTTGAGGACATCGAGAAGCATTCAACCCTGGTCGGCGCGGGCTTCCCGTACATCAAGCAGATTCCCGACGACATGGAGATCGTCTATGTCGAGTCTCCGCGACCAGAAGGCCCGTTTGGGGCCGGCGGCGTGGGCGAGCTGCCCCTGACCTGTCCGCACGCGGCGGTCATCAACGCCATCAAGAACGCCTGCGGGGTGCGCATCACGGCCCTGCCGGCCCTGCCCGAAAAGGTTCTGGCCGGTCTCAAGGCCTAGGCCCGACCTCGGGACGAACACGAGCGACGGACCGGGGGGATCACTTCCCGGTCCGTTTTTCATTGGAGGAGGCCATGGACCAAAACGAACTCCGAGCCCTGGAGGCACGTTGTGTTCAGGAGGAACCGCCCTGGTGCACGGCGACCTGCCCCCTGCATGTGGATGCCCGGTCATTTCTGGCCCGGGCCGCGGCCGGGGACTGGATCGGGGCCAGAAAGGTCCTGGAGCGGACCATGCCCTTTCCCGGGATTTTGGGCCGAATCTGCGACCAGCCCTGTCGGACGGCCTGCAAGCGGGGACTGGCCGGGGAGGCCCTTCACATCGGCGACGTGGAGCGGGCCAGCGTCGTCTTCAGCGGGGCGCAGACCAAGCCCGTGGTCCTGCCTGCGCGGGGAAAGGCCGTGGCTGTGGCCGGAACCGGCCTGGCCGGGCTGATCGCGGCTTGGGATCTGGCTCGCAAGGGGTACGTGGTCCGGGTTTTGACCGGCCCGTCCCCGTTGGACTCCTTGCGCCGGGAATTCGGTTCCCTGGTGCCCGGCCCGGAGTTTGAGGAGGCCCGTCAGGCCTTGGAACGCCTGAAGGTCCGCTTCGAAGACGTCGAGACCCTGGCCGAGGCCCTGGATATGGCGACGGATGTGCCCCTGTTCATCGACCTAGGCGACCCGTGGGCCGCGGACTTGGCTCCGGGCGGCCCTGTGGAGGCTTCGACTCTGGCCACGGGCATCCCTGGGCTCTTTGCCGGGGGAGGGGAGGTCTCGCCGGTGGCGCGGGCCGCAAGCGGCCGCCGAGGGGCCACGAGCATGGACCGCCTGGCCCAGAAGGTCAGCTCCTCCAAGGGCCGGGAAAAGGAGGGCCCCTTCGAGACCCGCCTGTTCACCAGCCTGGAAGGTGTCGAACCCCTGCCGGCCGTGCCTGTGCCCCTGGGCGGGTACGACCTGGACCAGGCCCGCGAGGAGGCCGTGCGCTGCCTCCAATGCCAGTGTCTGGAGTGCGTCAAGGCCTGCGCCTATCTGGAGCGTTTCAAGAGCCACCCCGGCCGCATGGTCCGCCAGATCTACAACAACGAGGCAATTGTCATGGGGCACCGTCTGGCCAACCCCATGATCGATTCCTGCGCCCTATGCGGTCAATGCACGGCCATCTGCCCTCACGACTTTCCCATGGCCGAAATCTGTCTGGAGGCCCGGGAGGGCATGGTCCGGCGGGGCAAGATGCCGCCATCGGCCTTCGAGTTCGGCCTCATGGACATGGAATTCAGCCTGGGGCCCCATTTCTCCCTGTTCCGGAACCGGCCGGGCCGGACGACCTGCACGTATCTCTTTTTTCCCGGCTGCCAGCTCGGCGGGTCGGCGCCCGACCAAGTCCGGGCCGTGTACCTCTGGCTGAACGAGGTTCTGGACGGAGACGTGGGTCTGGGCCTGTCCTGTTGCGGGGCTCCGGCCCTGTGGGCCGGGCATCGGGAGCGCTTCGAGGCCGCGCTGGCCGAGACCTCCGGCCACTGGGAGGCCATGGGCCGGCCGGTCATGGTCACGGCTTGCCCCACCTGCCTGGACATGTTCAAAACCCACGCGCCCCACCTGCCGATCATTGACCTGTGGTCGGTGATCATGGACCATGGGCTGCCCCAAGGATTCGAACCCCGTCCCGGAACCTGGACCGTGCACGACCCCTGCGCCTCCCGGGATTGGCCGGAGCAGCAGGAGCGCTTCAGGAGCGTTTTGGCCCGGACCGGAACGGAACTGGATGAAGCCCGGTATTCGCGGGAGCGGACCCCGTGCTGCGGCTTCGGGGGCCTCATGTGGAACGCCAACCCCGATTTGGGGCGGGAAACGGCCCGCCGGGTGGCCGACTCTGGGGAGCGGATTCTGACCTATTGCGCCATGTGCCGGGATCGGGTGGCCCGGGCCGGGGCCACGGTGGTCCACGGTTTGGACCTTCTTTTCCCCGGCACCGGAGCCATAGGGACGCCGGGTTTTTCCGACCGTCAGGAGAGCCGATCCGCCTTGAAGCGGCGGCTTTTGGCCGAAATCTGGGAGGAGGACATGGACGAAACCAAGGCCGAACTGGAACTGCTCATGGACGAGGAGGTCTCCGAACTCCTGGAGAAGCGACGTATCCTGCGCTCCGACGTCCGGCAGGTCATCTTTCGGGCCGAGGAGAGCGGCCGCAGGCTGCACGACCCGGCCACGGGCCGTTTTCTGGCCTCGCTCCGGCCGGTGCGGGTCACCTATTGGGTGGAATACGCGCCCGAGGGCCGGGCCTTCCGGGTCTTCAACGCATACACCCACCGGATGGTGGTGGATGGAGCGGGATCATGACCACATTGAGCTTTACCCCGGAAACCGGCTGGACATGTGGGCGCTGCGGCCGGGAACTCGAACCGGCTATGCGCGAGATCGAGTACCTGGGCAGCACCTTCCAGGTGGAACTTCTGGCCTGCGAGGAGTGCGGCCTGACCTTTGTGCCCGAGGATTTGGCTTTGGGCCGAATGCACGAGGTGGAGATGCTTTTGGAGGACAAGTGACCAAGGGCCCGGCCCATGCTCCGAACTGGCCCGAGGCTCTGGGCCGGGTGACCGGAGGGCCCTGGAGGCCGGGAGGAACGGGTCTCACGGACCGGGCCTTGGACATCCTGCGGCCAAGGCCGGACTGTCTATGTCTGGATGTCGGCTGCGGGCCGGGACACACCGTGGCCCATCTGCGGGCCGCGCACCGCTTGCGAGCCCTGGGGCTGGATCGCTGGGCCTGGCCCGGAGCCCGGGAGGCCGGACCCCTGGTCCAAGGCCTGGCCGCTCAGATTCCCCTGTGCTCCGGTTGCCTGGATCTGGTCCTGGCCGAGTGCGTTTTGTCCCTGGCCGGGCCCCTGGACAAGGTGCTGGAGGAGATCGCCAGGGTTCTTCGGTCCGGGGGCGGATTAGCCGTCTTGGATTTCGTCTCCCAGTCGGGAGGAATCGGCTCCCGGGCCGGGTTCGAACCGAGTTGCTGCCTAGCCGGGGCTCCGGACCGGGAATCCTGGGAACGGGCTTTGGCCAAGGCCGGTTTTCGACTGCTCGCGCAGGAGGACCACAGCCTGGAACTCAAGCAACTGGCCGCCCGGCTCATCCTGGCCCACGGGTCCATCTCGGCCTTTGCAAAGGCCTTGGGCCCAGACAACGGGGGTGGCTGCCGGATCCCGGCCCGGGCCGGGTATCATCTTTTTGTCGCCGTCAAGGAGAATGGTCATGGATGCTGAATCGTTGGACGTCCTGCGACTGGCCGGACAAGGTCTGTGCTGCAGCCAGATTCTGGTGGCCCTGGCCCTGGAGGACCGCGGCGAGGACAACCCTGCCCTGATCCGGGCCGTGGCCGGGCTGTGCAACGGTGTCGGCGACTGCGCCCAGACTTGCGGGGCCCTGACCGGAGGGGCTTGCGTTTTGGGCCTGTATGCCGGGCCGAGCCCGGGTCGTCCGGCTCACGACCGATTTCCCCTCATGCTCCAGGAATTGACCGAGTGGTTCGGCCGGGAGGCCGTGGCGGGCTGCGGAGGCGCCCGGTGCCTGGACATCCTGGGGCCCGGGGGCTGCGGCCACCCCGATGCGGAGCGCTGCGGCCGTCTGGTTCTGGCCGTGCGGGCCAGGGTGTTGACCATTTTGGTCGACAACGGTCTGGACCCAACCGGGAAGGACGATGAACCCTGAGAGCGGCGCCGTGATTCTCCGCCGGACCGAAAGCCTCTGCCCCGAGTGCCTGGCCAGAATTCCGGCCCAAATCGAGATCCAGGGGGACGATGCCGTCCTGGCCAAGACCTGTCCCGAGCACGGGGAATTCCGGACCGTGGTCTGGCGGGGTCGGCCCCGCCTCGTTGACTGGTCCCGGCCCAAGATCCCGTCCCGGCCGACCCGGCCCGCGACCCGGGTGGACAGGGGCTGCCCGTTTGACTGCGGCCTGTGTCCCGAACACGGCCAGCATACCTGCACGGCCCTGCTGGAGATAACCGAACGCTGCGACCTGGGCTGCCCGGTCTGCTTTGCCGAATCCGGTTCTTCCGGTTTGCCCGATCCGAATCTGGAGACCGTGGCCATGTGGTTCGATCGGGTCATGGAGGCCTCGGGCCCGTGTAACATCCAGATTTCCGGGGGCGAGCCGACCATGCGTCCGGATCTGGAGGCCATCGTGGCCATGGGCCGGGAGAGAGGCTTTGGCCTGCTTCAACTGAACACCAACGGCCTGCGTCTGGCCGCGGACTCCGACCTGGCCGGGCGGTTGCGAGAGGCCGGGCTTGATTCGATCTTTCTCCAGTTCGACGGCCAGGATGAAGGCGTGCAGCGACGAATCCGGGGCCGGGACCTGCGGACGGAAAAGGCCAAGGCCGTGGAGAACGCCATCAGGGCCGGTCTGGGCGTGGTTCTGGTGCCCACCGTGGTCCAGGGGCTGAACGACGGCCTGCTCTGGGACATGATCCGCTTCGCCCTCGAGGCCGGCGAAGGCGTCCGGGGAGTGCATTTCCAGCCCATGAGCCATTTCGGACGAGTGCCCCCGGAACTGGCCGGCATCGAACGCCTGACCCTGCCCGAACTCATGACCGGCCTGGAGGAACAGAGCCAAGGGCAAATCCGCATCGAGGACTTCGCTCCCCCAGGATGCGAGCACTCCATGTGCTCCTTCCACGCCGTGTATGTGCGCGACGGCAGGACCGGTCTCGGACGCCGGTCCGGGTCCAGGACGGCCTGCTGTCAGGCCCCCCGGCCGGCAGCCGAGGGCGCGGACCGCTCCAAGGCCTTTACCGCCCGGCAATGGTCGGCTCCGGAGACCGGGGCAGGGGACGGCTTCGCCCTCATCCGCAACCGGATATTCTCCATCTCGGCCATGGCCTTTCAGGACGCCTGGACCCTGGACCTGGAGCGGCTCCAAGGCTGCTGCATCCATGTGGTGGCCCCGGACGGACGACTGGTTCCCTTTTGCGCCTGGAACCTGACCTCGGTCCGGGGGCAGGCTCTGTACCGGGGCCGGCAGGGGTGAGCGGTCCCCTGGACGACTGGGCGATCGAGGCCCTGGGTCTGTCGGCCATGCCTCCGGCCGATACCGAGGCCTTGCGCCGGGCCGTCTTGGAGGCCCTGGCCGAAACGGCCGAGCGGGCCCGGTCTTCCAGCCCGTACCATGGCCGGATCCTGCCCGAAAACGTGAGCCGCGTCCTGACCGAAGGCCCCGGTCTGGTTGGGCTGCCCCTGCTGACGGCCGACGAGCTTGTCCGCCATGGGCAGGATATGGTCTGTCTCCCTCTGGACGGGGTGGCCCGGGTAGTCAGCATGGGCACCTCGGGGAGCACCGGCCGGCCAAAGCGGCTCTTCTTCTCCGACCGGGACCTCGAGCGGACCATGGAGTTCTTTCGCCACGGCATGCGGCCCATGGCCGGGCCCGGAGACCGGGTGCTCATCCTTTTGCCGGGCCGCAACCCGGACGGGGTGGCCGACCTTCTGGCCCGGGCACTGACGGGTCTCGGGGCCGTCCCCGTTCTGCCCGAGACTTTGGATCTGCCCAGGGCCGTCCAAGCCCTGGACAGGGGCGCTCGGACCGTGGTCGGGGCCCCGGTGCCGGTCCTCCAATTGGCCGAGTCCCGACCCAAGGCCGGGGTTCAGGACGTGCTCCTGTGCTGGGACCGGGTGCCGTCCTCCCTGGTCCGCCGTTTGGAGGCGGCCTGGGACTGCCGGGTCCTGACCCATTACGGGACCGTGGAGACCGGCCTGGGCGGGGCCGTGGAGTGCGCTCCAGAATCGGGCCTGCATCTGCGCCTGCCCGACCTGGTGGTGGAGGTGCTCGACCCGGACAGCGATCAGCCCTTGCCCGAGGGCGAATGGGGCGAGCTGGTCGTGTCCACGCCGCGTCGGGAAGCCATGCCGTTATTTCGTTATCGGACCGGAGACTTGGGCCGCATCCTGCCCGGGGCCTGCGCCTGCGGCAGTTTTCTGCCGCGATTGGATCGGGTGCGGGGCCGATTGTCCGATGTGTGGCCCAAGGCCCCCTTTCCGGGCCTGAATCGTCTGGACGAGGTTCTGTTCGATCTGCCCTCGGTCTGGGATTTCCAGGCCGAACAGACCAATGGAGAGGGCGCCCTCCTGCTGCGGCTGACGGTCAAGCCCTCTCCGGGGGCTGAGCCGGGGCTGAACGAGCTGGTCTTGAAGACTGTCCAGAGGCTGGACCCGGAAAACGGGCTTGAAATCGTTGTGGCTGTGGAGGATTTTTCATCTTTGTCCTGGAAAGGGGCAAAGAGAACGTTCAACAACGGATGAAACATGGAACAGGTTGTACGACTGCTGAACGAGGAGCTGGCGGCCGGGCGACCGGCCGTATTGGTCACGGTCATTGGCCGAGCCGGCTCGGCCCCCCGGGAGCCGGGATCCAGGATGGCGGTGACCCAAAGCGGGGTCTTTGCCGGGAGCATGGGCGGAGGGCCGGCCGAGGCCGGGGCTCTGGCCATGGCCGCCCGGATTTTCGAGACAAACGAGGCGGCCCGGATCATCCGTCAGGACCTGTCCGGGCCCCAGGCCGCCGAGGCCGGCATGATCTGCGGCGGGAGCATTGACGCCCTGCTGGAGAAAATCCAAGGTCCAGCCGATATCGCCCTGTTTGGCTCCCTGGCCCAGGGTTTGTCTCAGGGCCAGAGCATGATCGCCGGAACGCTTCTCGGCCAGGTGGACGAGAGCGGACTCTGTTCCCGGGCCGAACGGTTTCTGATCGTGGAAGGCCGTCCCGCTCCGGGTTCGGCCGATCCCGGAGCCGAGACCGAGGCCCTTGTCGCCTCGGCCAAGAAAGTCGGGCCGGGCGGCCTGGTCCGACTGCCCTCGGGTCTGTGCTTCGTCGGCCAGGTCCGCGAGCAGGGCACGGTCTGGCTCATGGGGGCCGGGCACGTGGCCGTACATGTGGCCGCCCTGGCCAAGACCGTGGGTTTCCGGGTGGTGGTCATGGACGACCGGGCCGATTTTGCCAACACCGAGCGTTTTTCAACGGCAGACCAAGTCCTGGTCCTGCCTGATTTCAACCGGTGTTTCCGGGATCACGGTTTGGGGCGGGAATCCTATATCGTCATCGTCACCCGGGGGCACGAGTACGACCGCACGGTTCTGGCCCAGGCCCTGCAGACCCCGGCCCGGTATGTGGGCATGATCGGCAGCCGGAGCAAGCGGGAGGCCATCTATGCGGCCCTGCGGCGGCAAGGGGTGGCCGATGACGTTCTCTCTCGCGTCCACAGCCCCATCGGTCTGGGCATCGGGGCCGAGACTCCGGAGGAAATCGCCGTGAGCATCGTGGCCGAACTCATCCAGGCCCGGGCCGGGAAGACCTCGTGAGCGGCGCCCTGGCCGGAGTGGTCCCGGCGGCTGGGTTTTCCAGCCGCATGGGCCGGTTCAAGCCCTTGGTCGATCTGGGCGGGAAAACGGCCCTGGCCCGGGTTGTGGACTGTCTGCGCCAGGCCGAGGTCGAAAACGTGGTCGTGGTAGGCGGACACCAGGCCGGCAAGGTCCGGGCCGAGGCTTCCCGTCTGGGGGCCGACTTCGTTTTCAACCGCGAGTTCGCCTCCGGCATGCTGACCTCCATCCAGGCCGGAGTCCGGGCCCTACCCACGGAGACCGAGGCCTTTTTCATCCTTCCCGTCGACATCCCCCTGGTGCGGCCCTTGACCCTCAAAGCCCTCCTTCATGCCCGGAAGGAATCAGACGCAGCGGTACTCTGCCCGGTGTTTCAGGAATCGCCCGGCCATCCGCCCCTCATCTCCAGGGAATTGATCCCGGCCATTCTGGCCTACGACGGACCGAACGGCCTTGGAGGCCTGTTCGACTCCCTGGGCGATCGAGCGCGAGGCATCGGGGTCTGGGATAGAAACATCCTCTTGGATATGGACCGGCCCAAGGATCTGAAGGTCCTCCGGGCCCGTCTGGCCCGGTACGGAGTCCTCGACCGCCACGAGGCCTGGACCCTGCTGAACGACATTCTGGACATCCCGCCCCAAGGCGTGGCCCATGGCCGGAAGGTTGGCGAAACGGCCCTTCTGCTGGCCAAGGCCGTGAACCAGGCCGGGGGAAATGTGGATCCGGAGATGGCCATGGCCTGCGGACTGCTCCACGACCTGGCCAAGGGGCAGCCGAATCACGAGGAGGCCGGGGCCGGGATGCTGGAAGACATGGGCCTTCATCCCATGGCCCGGGTGGTGGGCCGACATCGGGACGTGCCCCCACCGGTCGACGGACGGCTGGACGAGGCCGCCCTGGTCTGTCTGGCCGACAAGCTCGTGCGCGGTCCGGAGCGGGTCGGCGTCAGACAGCGCTTCGAGGAAAAGCTGGCCGTGATTAAAAAAAAGAACCCGGATGTCAATGAACAGGAATACCGGGACCGTATCGCTTATGAAATCAAGATCATTCTGGATATGGGATTTCCCGGATATTTTCTGATTGTGGCGGATTTCATCGCCCATGCCCGGAAAATCGGGGTCCCGGTGGGGCCGGGCCGGGGATCGGCTGCCGGGTCCATGGTGGCCTATGCCATGGATATCACGGCCCTGGATCCCATTGAGCACGGCCTGATTTTTGAGCGGTTCCTGAACCCTTCCCGGATCTCCATGCCCGATATTGACGTGGATTTCTGCATCGAGGGCCGGGACAAGGTGTATCACTACACCATTGACCGGTATGGGGGGCCGGAATATGTCTGTCAGATCATCACCTTTGGAAAACTTAAAGCCAAGGCTGTCATCCGGGATGTGGGACGGGCTTTGGGCGTGCCGCTGCCCGAGGTGGACGAGATCGCCAAGCTGATTCCGGACGGGGCCAAGAACCTGACCAAAGCCCTGGAGGAGGTGCCGGCCATCCGGGAAATATGCAACAGCTCAGAAGACAAGACCCAGATGCTGGAAACGGCCCTGCTTTTGGAAGGGCTGCCCCGGCACGCCTCCACCCATGCGGCCGGTGTGGTGGTCTCGGACAAGCCCCTGAACGAATACCTGCCGCTGTTCCGGGGCAAGGAAGGAGAGACCATCACCCAGTTCGACATGAACTATGTGGAAAAACTGGGGCTGGTGAAGTTTGATTTTCTGGGACTCAGGAACCTGACCGTCATCAAGAACTGCCTGGAACTGATCGAAAAACAGGGCAAGCCGGTGCCGGATATGGACCATCTGGATTTTTCAGATGACAGCACCTTTGCCCTGCTCCAGCGGGCCGACACTACCGGGGTGTTCCAGCTGGAAAGTTCCGGCATGAAAGAACTGATCAGCAAACCGTGGCAAAGCCCGTAAATCAGACCGTTGCAACAACAGATCTTGCCGATTTCGGAATCCATGGTCCGGGTCAGGAGCCGGCGAAAACCGCCGGGCCTGGTCAGCCGGCCGAACCGCGGATCAGCTCAGGGGCCGCACGACGCGACGGCATGGGGATCGAGCCGTCGGCCGCACCAGGGCCCGAGCCCCTGATGCGGAGCCAGGGGCTCAGTGAATACGGCGGGTTGCTTTTTCTGCTGCCGCTTCTGGAGCAGACGAACATTGTTGCCGCGATCGTCGGCGCGGAACAGTTCAAGGGACGCTCGCTGCGCTGGTTTCTCCATGCCCTGGCCCTGCAGCTGCTCCCCCTCCAGGCACACGATCCGGTTGCCTTGGCGTTTTGCGGTCTGCGGCCGGACGACCCCATGCCGGGCAGGGATGAACCGGGCCCGGATCAGCGGGAAAAGCGGCTGCTGGCCCAGTGGCGGCTGACACTTGTCGAGCGGCTGGCCGAGCTCATGCCCCACGACCAGCGGCAGATGGACCCGGAGCGGATTCTGCACAAGGTCTGCCACCGAAACGCGCGGATAATCGCCGATCCGGGCTGGATCGAGGTGATTTTCTCCCTCCGTGAGGTGGTCACCGAGGTCCGGCGGGCGGGTTTGGACCTTGATCCGGGATTTATTCCCTGGCTTGGAGTGGTCATGAAATTTTATTACGAATGACGGTTGACCAGGCTGTTGTGGGTTGACGGCCGATTGCCGAACCCTTCTTGACGGTAAGCGATGATGCAGAGTTCCTGGGAACAAAACGCAAGCAGAGAAATAAACAGGGAAGTCGGCCTGCTGGCCGGTCGTCTTGCCGAATTTCTGCGGGAAAAATTCGCTGACCACGAAAAGGGCCTGGAAGGATCGTTGCGTTTTCTGGAGCATGCCTTTGCCGGCGTTGCCGAGGGGAAATCCCTGGAACAATGGCGGGAACCGCTGTTTGAGCGGATCGATCCAACGGCTGGACATCCCCTGCATCTGCTGCTGTGTGGCTTCGGCTTTTCGCCCTGTGAGGCGGATCTGCTGCTTCTGGCCGGCATGGCCGAGGAACACGAGGGCTTTGCCGATATTTTTCGCACGCTGCATCCCCGCAACCAACCCTGGCCCACGGTTGGGCTTGCGGCCCAGTTTCTCTGCGCCGGAGCTGGGGAGCGCATTGCCCTGCGAAAACTGCTCACCGTTGGGCCGGCGGTGCGTGCCGGGGTCCTCAAGCTGGATGGCGACGAGCCTTTTTTCCTGCAAAACCTGATGGTGAGCGAGATGCTCTGGCC
>RZZR01000075.1 GCA_009929795.1 Deltaproteobacteria bacterium
TCTTTTTGTCAGCCTGCAGGGCCCTGAGATGATCAGCGGCCTGAAGATGACCGGATGGTGATCATTGATTCGTTTTGATGCTTGCAAAGGCGGGGGTTTTTGCTCCCGCCTTTTTTCTTTTCGAGATAGGGAGCGGGGTGTTTTCGCCTGGTGAGTTGACAGCACGTGTTCCCCGGGGCATGATTGTAACTATTCTTTTGGCCCGATAGACCGTTAATCCGGCACTTCAAGGGCCTGCATGCTTCTGGTTGGTTTTCCGGTGAGCGGCAGGGTCTTTAACAAGGCGGGGCGAAGGACCCCGAAGGCATCAATCAGGAGGATGCGGACATGAAGAGGACGAATGCTGTGCTGAAGTGCGTTGGGCTGGCCCTGTTGGGTCTGTGGACTGCAATGTCATCGGTTTCGATGGCTGCGGAGGTGGTCGTGCCCTATGCGGCAACGGGCAGCGGCTGGTGGACGGGGGTGGCCGTCACCAACGTCGACCTGGCCGACGGCCAGACCACCGAGGCCATTACCGTTGATTTCTACGCTCAGAACGGGACCCTTCTGGGCTCCAAAGACATCGGCATCCTCGCGGCCCAAGCCTTTTATGTGAATGTGGTTGAAGGCATTTTCGGGGGGGCCTTGCCCGAGCGCTTCTGGATGGTCATCTCCCACCCGGGCCGGGCCCAGATCAGCGTCACGGTCTTTTTCGGCAACTCCGCCCAAGGGGGATTTTCGACCACGGTCTATCGCTCCGACCAGGAACAGGCAGGGATTCCGATCACCCATGTGCCGTTCACGATCTACCGGCCAGGCTACTATTATCTGACCGGAAACCTTGAAAGTACCTCAACAACGGAACCGGCGATAGATTGCCAGGGGTACGGGGTCACCATCGACCTCAAGGGGTTCACCCTGCGGGGGCCGGGCAATAGCACCGGGGCGAACGATGGAATCGCCGTGAAAAAGGAGACCGTCATCAAGAACGGGGCGATCAAATTTTTTGGAAGGTATGGTATCGTCGGTCCAAGCTCCCATGCTTCTTACGGATTCGGCAAGATTCAGGTCGTCAATGTATCGATTAGGAATTGTGGCGATAGTGCAATTTCGCTTTCAGGAACATCAAATTTGGTCCAATCATGTCGTGCAATGGAGAACGGTAAGGGTATCGGGTCTGGCACGGGTAGCAGCGTTGTGGACAGCGTCAGTAGTCAGAACCAAGATGTCGGGTTTTCTATCGGCCATGGTTCATCGGCCAGAGGTAACGTGGCATATTTGAATGGTAGCCATGGGTTTAATTATTATTCCGGGTCCACACTCACCGGCAATTCCGCATATAAAAACGGAGAAACTGGTTTTTCTGGTTCGGGGGGATCCGGCTCGACGCTTGTGAACAACAGCGCCCGAAATAACGGCAACCACGGCTTTTACTCCCCGAATTGCCTATTGGATCAAAACGTGGCCACGGACAACAACCAATCCGAAGGGGCGTATTCAAACATCAGTGCCTCTGGATCGACGTTGGGGACAAATCACGCCCCGGAATAGAAAGATGGGAAACAAGCTGAGTTTATGAGAGTTTTTTTTTGACAAGACGGAACACGGCTTTTGATTTGAAGATGACCGGGTGGTGATGACGGCGGGTCTCGCCCGTTTTTTTTCAAGGCCAGTGAAAAGGCCCCAGGACCATATCGGTCCGGGGGCCTTTGTCATTTGGTTCCCAGCCTTGTGGACTGTCACTCACGGTCAGAGTTACTTCTTCTTTTTTCGTTCCAAGGTCAGGGCGTGGGTGGTGCAGGCCGTGACGCAGGCAGGTTCAAGGCCTGCATCAAGGCGATCCATGCAGAAGTCGCATTTGCCGACCACATTCCTGTCCTCGAACAGAACCGGTATATGCCACGGGCAGGCCTCGATGCAGGCCTGGCACCCGTCGCAGAGTTCGGTGTTCACGAAGACCAGTCCGTCGGATTCGCGCTTGACCATGGCTCCGGTCGGACAGGCCTCGACACAGGCCGGATCGTCGCAGTGAAAGCAGCATCGGTAGCTGGCTTTGAGGACGATCTTGCCGTCCTTCAGTTCCGGGCCGGAGGAGGTGTGGACGGCGTACTTGATGCCGACGGGATTGTTGTTCTTGACCTTGCAGTGGACCTCGCAGGCCTTGCAATGGATGCAGCGCTTTTTGTCCAGTTTCATTCTGTAGATGCTCATGATCGTCCTCCTAGACTTTGCGCACGCCGACAAAATGTTCCTGCATGGAGAGGCCGCCTCCGCCCCGATCCCAGCACTCCAAGCCTCCGGACATGAGTTCGTGATCGGCCGCGCCCCTGCCCTTGGCCCTGGATTCCGGCGGCAGATGATGTCCGAAACCGTGGACCATGAACAGGGCCTCCGGATGAATGCAGTCGGTTACAAAGGCTTTGATCCGCCCTGAAGTCCCGGATGAGGAAAAGACCTCGACCAGATCGCCATCGGCAATTCCCAGATCCTCGGCCCGGGTGGTGTGGATCCAGGCTAGATTCTCGGGCATCAGTTCGGCCAGGAGCGGATTGTTTACAGTGTGTCCCTGGGTGTGGACGCCGACTCGGCCGAAGGCGATGCGGAACATGCCTTGGGGCGGGAGTTTCGGGGATGAGTAGGGAGGCAAGGTGTTGTGGCCGGCCTTGGACCATTTGCCGCTGAGCATTTCGATTTTGCCCGAAGGCGTGGGCAGCTTGATCTCGGCCATGGGCCGGTACAGGGGTTTGTCGGCCAGCTCGACAAAGCCCTTGGCGTCGAAGTCGGCAATGGTCACTCCCGTGTCCTGGAGCTGGTGGTTCCAGAGGTCCTCGATCCGCTCGAAGGCCAGAGGGTCAAGGCCCAGACGCTTGGCCAGCCCGCAGATGATTTCCCAGTCGGCCCTGGAGTCGAAGGTCGGTTCCTGGGCCCGTTTGCGGACGAAAAACTGGGGCTTGAGCCCCGCCTTACCGGCGATGATGCTTTCCCGGGCCAGATAGGTGGACAGGGGTAGGACCACGTCTGAATGCCAGGCCGTGTCCGACCAGGAGAAGGTGATGCTGACCAGGAGGTCCAGGCCTTCCCATTTCTTTTTCAGGGCCTCGGGATCGGGCATGGCCATGAGGGGGTCGTGCCGAAAACAGAGATAGGCCTTGACCGGGTAGGGTTCGCCGGTGGCGACTGCGTCGTAGGCCAGATTGACTAGGCCCGGACCGGCATCGAATTGAGGATATTTCCAGCCCACGCCGTCGGCCCTCTTTTCCTCGGGTTTGGGAAAGAGATCGGCCAGTTTCTTGAGGCCCTTGCGGCCCACATCCTTGGGCGTGTTGACAAAGGGCAGACCACCCTTGGCGCCGATGGCCCCGAGCAGGGTGTTGATGATGTAGGCCGTGCGGCAGACCTGGAAAGAGTCTGTGTAGCGGGCCACCATCCACCCGGGATGCCAGATCACGCTTGGGGCGGCCTCGGACAGTTGGCGGGCCAGATCCACGATGGCCTCGGCCGAGGTTCCGGTTTCAGCCGCGGCCCATTGGGGGGTGTAGGGCTTGACGAATTCCTTGAGGGTTTCGAACCCATCCACGAATTGGTCGACAAACTCCTTGTTGTAGAGATTTTCGTAGATCAGGGCATGGATGACGCCCAGATTGAAGGCGTAATCGGTGCCCGGTCGGATCATGAAGAAGTTGTCGGCCTTGCTGGCGCTGACCGTGCCCCGGATGTCGATGACGGTCAATTTAGCCCCGGCGGCCATGCCGTCCAGGACCGAATTGACCTCGGCCACGTTGATGGCCTCCATGATGTTGCGGGTCTGGAGGATGATGTGCCTGGCGTTCTTCAGGTCATAGGCGACCCCCTTGCGGCCGACCCCGATGGTCGACTGGGCCCCGTGCTGGACGTTGCGGGCGCAGGACGCGTCGTGGTTGCAGTAGTTGGGGGAGCCGATGGCGCGCATGAAGGCCTGGTGCAGGTCGGGAAAGGGCCCTCCCCGGTCGGACCAAAGCACGGACCGGCCGCCGTGTTTGGCCATGATTTCCTTGAGCTTGTCGGCCACATGGTCCAGGGCCTCGTCCCAGGACACGGCCCGCCATTTGCCTTCGCCTCTTTTCCCGGCCCTGATGAGGGGAGTCTGGGGTTTTTCCGGGTCCTGTTCCAGGGCAATCCCGGCTGCGCCCCGGGCGCACAGGCCGCCCTTGAGACCGGAAAATTCGTTGCCCTGGATGCGCACGGCCTTGCCCTCCAGGACATCCACCTGGATCGGGCAGCGCACGGTGCACATACCGCAGACGCTGAACACTGTTTTGGATGCGGACATGGCACTCTCCCTTGTAGTTTTGGTGGAGCTCGTCGACATCGGTCTCGAACGACCGCTCCACGACCACATTGTGATCAGATATTTCTACCAATCTTAGCCGTTGGGGTCTCGAATTGTAAACATGTCCGCACATGATATATTTTTCACGAGACAGGAACGAAGGTCGCTTATTGGAAGAAAAATCTCAGACACAGCTTGTATCAAAAGGGGACGTGGCTCGGTGGATTTAGCCTCAAACCTCGGCCATGAGCTCGCATTCCTCGTCAGGAAGCTTGCCTTGCCAGAGGGGGAGTTCAACCAGAAAGACCGTTCCGGGTCCGGCGTCAGAGCGCTCCTCAAAGGGAACGATCTCGAGGAATCGTTCGGGAACCGGACTCTGGGCAGAAATTCGTCCATTGTGATCCTTGATGATCCCGAAAGACACGGACAGGCCGAGGCCGGTGCCCTTGCCGACCTCCTTGGTGGTGAAGAAGGGGTCGAAGATCTTGCCCATGACCTTTTCGTCGATGCCCTGGCCGGTGTCGGCCACGGAAATGACCACTCGGCGGCGGTGGGCGCAGAGTTTGGTGCCGACGACGATGTGGCCGTTCCCGCCCACGGCGTCGGCGGCGTTGTTCATGAGGTTCATCCAGACCTGTTTGAGGCGCTCCTTGTCTCCCTGGACTGGCGGGACATTCTCGTCCAGGTCCAGATGGACCTGGATGCGGCTCAGGCCGAAGGTATGGGAGGTCAGGGAGGCCACCTCCCGGATGGAGTCGTTGAGTTCCATCTCGGTCTTGGTGGTGTCGGTGCTCCGGGAAAAGCCAAGGAGATCGGCCACGATCTTCTTGCAGACCCGGGCTTGCTTCTCGATGGTCAGGAGGTCTTCACGGATCTGTGATCCCTCGGGGACATCCTCGATCAGGAGCTGGGCGTAGCCGAGGATGATGCCCAGGGGGGTGTTGATTTCGTGGGCCACTCCTCCGGCCAGTCGGCCGAGGTCCTCCATCTTCTGTGAATGGATGAGCTGTTCCTGGTACTGCTTGACCACGGTCACGTCCCTGGCCGTGAGGAGAAGACCGGAAATTTCGCTGCCGTCATAGACCGGGACCTTGACCACGTGGAACCAGCGGACTCCCTTCTTGCCCGAGACCCGGATTTCTTTTGAAAGGGAAACTCCCGTCTGGAGGATCTGGCGGTCCTCGTGATAGTTCAGGTCGGCCTGGCGTTCGGAAAAGATGTCGAAATCGGTCTTGCCCAGAATATTTTCCTCGGTGACCTCAAAATACTGGCAAAAGGCTTTGTTGGCGGCCAGATACCGAAGTTCACGGTCCTGCAGGGCGACGAAGTCGGGGGTGACGTCGAGAATGGTCCGCAGAATCTGCTTTTGCTGGGCCATGGTCTTCTGGCTGGCGCTGATTTCCAGGATATGGGACTCGAGAGCCACGGCCATGACGTCGAAGGCCTCGGCCAGGTCCTGTAACTCGTCTCCGGCGTGGCATCGGTAGACCGGGCAGGTCGAGCATGAGTCCTCGGTGCAGGCGATGCGATCCTCGGCCCGTGTTCCGGTGCCGACCATGAGCCAGCAGCGGCGGCGAACATCGCCGTGGGCCGGGCATTGGGTCAGCTTGCAATTCATCAATTCCCAGCAGTTTTGGGCCAGAATTGGTCCGGTCTGGGTGTTCAGCTGGCCCTTGATGACGTCGTCGGCCGAGTCCCGAAGTTTGCCGATGCGACGGGTGATGGTTCCGGCGAACCAGGATCCCAGCCCCATGCCGACCAGGACAACGGCGAAGGTGGAGGCGAAGCTGATGGCCACCAGCCTGCGGACGGCCTGGTTGATTTGGGCCCAGGACAGGCCGAGCCTGACCTGGCCGATGTCCTTGCCGTCGATGAGGACCGGAGCGGTGAAATCGTAGGCCATGCCCTGGGTGGTTCTGACGACGTGGATTTGGACCGAGCCGGAGTTCTTTTCGGTCGGAATGCTCAGGAGATCGGTCGGGAAGCCTCCCTGGAATGTATGGACGAGAACGTGCCCGGCGGAATCGCAAACAAAGGCATACATAACATTGTCGGAATGTTCGCGTATTTCGTCCACCAGGGTTTTCATCCGCAGGAAGTCCGAGGCAAGGAGCGACTCGGTAACTCGTTTGGCCAAATTGACGGTAATGGCCACGCCCCGTTTGCGATTTTCCTCACGCAGGGAGTCGGCGGCAATGCCACTCAGGAGGGCGCCGAGCAGGATGCCGAAGACGACCAGAATGGCGGCAATGCCCAGGGTGACCTTGGTCTTGAATTTGAGGCGGCTGAATCTGGCCCGATGGTCAATCATTGGACTTCAACCCCAGTTTTTGCATGAGCCTTTCCACGGGTTCGTAGTCGGCGTTGTCGGCCTCTATGATCCCCTTGAAGCCTGCCTGCTCCAGGATCAGTCGGTGTTCGGGAGTGTCGGGGTCGAGGGTCAAGAGGGCCTCCCGGACGGCGTCTACCACTTCGGGGGGCAGGTCCCGGCGATGGGCGTAGAGCCAGCCCGGGTAACTTTCGCTGCGGGCCAGGACCCGGATCATGTTCAGGTCGACCTTGTCTCCCACAACATCCAAGGTGCCGTCCCGGACAGACCCGATATCGTACTTGCCGGCGTACACGGCCAGGACGACCTTTTCCTGTTTGCCTCCGGGGCCGGGAGCAAAGGCGATCTCGGCGAAGTCCTTGGTGGTTAGGCCGTGATCGTAAAAGAATCCGAGCGGATAGAGATAACCGCCGGCCGATGACGGATCCACGGCGATCCAGGTCTTGCCCCGGCAGTCCTGGATGGTCTCAATGGCCTTGTTGTCGGCCCGGCAGATGATCTCCCCGTAGAAGTCGGGCTTGCCGTTCGATTCGAGGATGCGAGCGAAGGCCACCGCCCCGTAGAGTTTGGCCATGCGGACAAAGGCAAAGGGATTGGAAAAGGAGATGTCGATCTTGCCCTGGCCGAGCATGGAGATGTGGTCCTCGAAGGTGTCCGGGAAGACCTGGCGGATTCGAAGGCCGGTGACCCGGTTTAGGTATTCGATGAGGGCGTGGTGACGCTGGAAGGAAACCGTGTGGGAGTACTGGGGGAGGTAAGCGTAGGTGATGGTCGGCTCGGGTTTGGGCAGGGGCATGTCCTGGCGTTTGTCCAGGTCGACCCTGTAGACGGGGCCGTCTTCGCCACAGGCCGGAAGGAGGCTCAGGACTAGGATCAGGATGATTCTCGGTATCCACGCCATTGATGTGTGCTCCATGGAGACTGGTACTTGACGCCGAGTTTTTGCATGGCGTCGAGATATTCGGCCGACCGGTCCAGATAGAAGGACAGGGCCTTGGAGAAGTTCTTTCCGACAATGCCGTCGACGAACATTTGGCTGATGTCGCGGTGACGCATGAGAATGCCCTGGGACCGGATGAAGACCTGACGGTCCTCCTCGGCCATGGTTTTCAGGATTTTCTTGAGAACGCTTCTGGCACGTGGTTGATACATCCAGAAATAGAGCAGGTCCAGGGAGTGGATGATGATGATTTTCTCCAGCCCCTGTTCCTCGGTGTTCAGGATGCACATGAGCTGCTGGGGTGATTCGACCATGGCCAGAACGCTGGTCTCGGGAAAGAGCAGTTCCAGGGTGGTGTAGGCGTCGAAAAGCCCCCGGAGCTTGGCGTGGTAGTCGATCTCGCGCTGGGCCATGTTTTTTAGACGGTCGGCGTAGCCCTCGATGATACCGGCCACGCAGTCCGAGGCCAGCTTGGAGATGATGGCGGCCCATTTCTGGAGAATGGAGTCAACGGCGGACAGTCCCGCCATGACCAGCAGGCCCCCGGTCACGGCGTTGAAGGCCAGGGCCAGGGGGATGGAGAGCAGGCTGCGGAAGAAATTGCCGAAGGCCGCGCTCCGGGGCAGGCCCCGGAAGATGTTGTGGGTGGTGATGTAGATGCCGTTGGCCAGGGCCATGACCGTATAGAGAATGACCGGACTGGTCGAGGTGGTTACGCCCATGTTTTGATCCAAAAAGACGGTCTTGACCACGTAGTCTAGGAGAGGGACTGAAAAACCGGTGTAGAGCAGAGAGTCGGTCAGTCGTTCCCAGCTGACGTAGCTGTTCCAGCGGAGCAACGGCGAGCGGCGAAGACCTCCACCGCCCAGGACGGACTGGATGATGTTGCGCAGGCCGGTGATGGCGAACCAGATGACAGCTCCGAAATAGGCCAGGAGCCACCAGTCCTTGGTCAGGGCGAAGGTGGCAAAGGCCGGGGCGAATCCGAGCATGACCTTGAGGGCGTTTTTCAGACCGCTGTTCAGGTAGCGGGGATGGAGCCTGGTCCGCTGGCTCCCGGCCGATTTTGGTCTAATGCTCAGGCCGTTGTCAGGGGCCTTGCTGATGCCACCGATGGCCACGAGATTGGCCCCGATCTCTGGGTCCATGATGAACTGACCGGGCTCCCAGGTCTTGTGGTGGGTGTAGCCGAAATGCTCCAGCAGGGGAATCCGGCGGAGTTTCTTCTGGATCCAGTTGACCAGAATGTCTGGGCTGTGCTTGGCCCGGGCGGTACTCTTGATCATGGTTTCGGCCCGGATGGGCAGAATTCGCTCGGAGTCCCGGTCCAGCCGTCTTTGCACCGGTCTGGGCAGGGTTTCCAGAACGGCCAGACCCATGCCGTAAAGATGCCGGGATTGTCCGGTGGAACTGCTGCCAAGGCGGGTTCCAAGCTTGCGGTGGCGGTAGATGTTCCGAAATCCGTCGAGATCGAAGAGGATTTCGACGAATTTGACCTTGCGGTCCCAGGGTATGGTCTCATTCAGGGGAGGGTAGTCGAAGCTGGTCAGTATGTCCTGGAGAATACGTTTGAGAACGGTCACGTTGCCGGTGTTCAGGGCCCGCTGGAGTTCGTTGGCCTCGCTCCAGTCGTTGGGGCAGGATTGGTTTCCGGAAACGTAGGTCTTGAGGTTGAAGATCTCGAGATGGGTGATAAAGCCTTCGCAGTCGTAGAGGATCTCCAGGGCGTCCTGGGTGCAGATGTTGTCCATGACCAGGGTCAGTTCGAAGCTTGAGTGGAGTTTTCGCAATCTGGAGGCCAGTTCCTTGGGACCGAGATGCAGGAGGTCCGGAGCGTGGTTTTCCTCGTCGGGCCCCGGGGGGCGGAACGGATTGCGCAGGCCCGGATTCTGCTCGGAACTCAGCCATCGCCTGATAATTTCCCCGGAGTCCAGAAGGTTCATTTCTCTGACCAGGCCCTGGATTTCCGTCCTTCGGTTCGGGTCGGACTTGGCGAATTGGGGCCGCAGTTTCTCCAGGCGGAGCCGAAACTCCTTCATCAGGGCGTCGTGGATGAATCTGGCCAGGTGGAGCAGGGACGGACGTCCGGCGCCCACGTAGGCCTTGAAGTCGTCCCTGGAGAGGCGGGGGAGATCGACGCCGAAATGGTCGTTGACGGTCGGGAGGTGATCGATGTTGAAGGCGTCGATGACGTCGAAGACGTATCGCTCCCGATACTCCTCGACCCGGACACATTCGGCTGTGAATTCAGCCATGTCGGGATCGGCCAGGAAGTTCAGGAAGGTCTGGGTGTTTCTGGCGGCGTTGGGGGTCCAGATGAGGCGAACGTAGCGGTCCCAGAACCGGGCCGAAAGCTCGATGCCGATGGAGACCTTGATGTCCATGACGGCCCCGGCCTCTAAAAGTTCCGAGGCCGCCTCGGGCTGGACATGGTTGTAGTAGACCACGGTCAATTCCCGGATGCCCTTGATCCAGGCGTCCATGACCAAGTGGGTGGCGGATTTCCGTCCCTTGGTGTTGGCATCGTGGACATGGTCGTCGAAGACGACCTGATTCCATTCCTCGGGCATTTCCAGGAGGTGATAGTTTTTGAGCTGGCGGCGGACCAGACGGGGCCTGCCCAGGGCCGTGGTTCGGAAGTCCCTGGCCAGGCGAAGCTGGAGGAGGCGGTCGTCTTTGGCCCGGACAAGCTCCTTCATGATCTGGAGCAGGGCCCTGGCCGTGTTCAGGGGCAGATCGGTTCCGCCGGCGGTGACGACCTCGTCCCTGAGGGCCGTCAAGGCCTTGAGCCGGTCCTCGGCCTGGCCGACCTCAAGGGATTCCAGAAGCTTGAGAACGGCATAGGCGATCCTGAGGCCCCGGGGCGCGGCCATCTCCTTGATTCCGTGGGGATGGAGGTGGGGGGCCAGGAGACGCTTGAAGTCGCCCCGGCTGCGGTTTTTCTGTTCGAGGACGTCGTTGACGATGCCCAGAAGCTCGTGGTCCCGGCGGTCGAAGAAGAACCGGGACAGCCAGCCGGGAAGGGCGTTCGTATCGGGGGCCGATGGGGGCTGAGAAGCGCTCATGACGAATGCACGATGTCAGCGGTCATGGCAGTCTGTCAACGAAGACGGATGAAGATCGAGAATACCGGGCCGTCGCGGATCGATCGAAATCCGGGCCGAGGCTTGGCCTATTTGCTGATGAAGCGCAAAGAGGGTCGGAGGTATCAGGAAACAACGACCTGGTCGCGGCCGTCGAGTTCGCTGACGTGCACGTCGACATGCTGGTCCCTGGTCGTGGGAATGATCTTGCCCACGAAGTCGGGTTGGATGGGCAGTTCGCGGTGTCCCCGGTCCACCAGGACCAGGAGCTTGACCCATTTTGGGCGGCCGTAGTCCAGGATGGCTTCCAGGGCGGCCCGCACGGTCCGTCCGGAAAAGAGGACGTCGTCCACGAGGAGCAGGGGGCGGCCGTCGACGGCAAAGGGAATACGCGAGGAATTCAGGCGGGGGGTGACGTCCAGAGTCGTCCAGTCGTCCCGGTAGAGGTTGATGTCCAACCGGCCCAGGTCGCAAGGGCGGCCAAGACGTTCGGCCAGCATGCCCTGGATGCGGGCGGCCAGTTCGGCCCCGCGGCGTTCGATGCCGATCAGGGCCAGATCGTCCTCTTGGGGGACGCGTTCGAGGATCTCGCAGACCAGCCGTTCCAGAGTTCTGCGGATATCCAGCCCGTTGAGGGATTCCTTGGGTGAGGCCATGGTTCTAGACCTCGGGTATCAGGGCGTTGAATATCTGGTTGATCTCGTCCTGGCAGGTGTCCATGAAATCGGCGATCTGATAGACCTCGATGCCCAGGCTCTCCCAACTGGCCAGATAGAGGGGCTCGATGACCTCGGTGTCCGTGGGGGCCAGCCCCAGGACCTTGGCCGAGATGTTGGCCAGATGGATGACGTGGGGCGTGGAATGCTGGACACTGAATTGGGGGCTGTGGTGGTAGATGACCGCCGAGACCAGGCTCAGGGGAAACCGCCATTTGCGGAGAATCATCCCGCCGAGCTTGGCGTGGTCGTAGCCGAGAATCTGGCGTTCGGCATCGTAGAGGGAGATGTTTCTGCCCTCGGCCATCTGGACCACCTGGCGGTAGACCTCGGGCTCCTCGGTCATGATGACCATGCGCCCGATGTCGTGCAGCAGCCCGGCCACGAAGAAGCGTTCGGGGTCCTCCAGCCCGGCGGTCCGGGCCATGGCCCGGGCAATGACCCCGCAGGCCACGCTGTGTTTCCAGAATCGGTTCAGATCGAGGGGGGCCGGCCGGTTTTTCTTGAACAGGTTCAGGAGCAGGGTGCCCAGGGCCAGGCTGGATATCTGATGAGTGCCGAGGACGGCCACGGCCCGGTGCACGGTCTCCACTGGCTGGCGGAGATTGTAGAGGGCGCTGTTGACCATCCGCAGGACCGAGGCCGTCAGCTTGGGGTCCATGCTGATGACCCGGGCAAGGTCCGTGGCCGAACTCGACGGGTCTTCGAGGACCCTTTGCAGCTCGATGCCCACCTGGGGAATGGTGGGCAGAGAGATGTCCCGGACCGCCAGTTCGGCCGCCCCGGAAGGGCTGCGTTTCCGGCCGGTGGCCGAAGCGTCCGGTTCCGGCCGTTGCCAGATGTTTTCACGGGCCATGGTCTCCATGGACTTTTCATAGAGAAAAGAGGCCAGGGGGTGGCCAAGGTCAGCGGCCCGAAAGCGGTCGGAGGCGATGGCCTCGATGGCGGCCCGTTTGTCCGGGGCCAGGGTGTCCAGAAGGGTGGTCATGTTGGCGCTCCTTGAAGGCGAAGGATAGGGGGAAGAGCGGGTAAAGGCAAGAACGGTCGATCCGATCCGTCTCGGCGGGAAACGAGGCTGGGGGAGGG
>RZZR01000076.1 GCA_009929795.1 Deltaproteobacteria bacterium
GACCCGAAGTATGTAACTACCTCGACTGTCGCGGATTTTCGTCCTTTGCCCGAATGTCCGGGAATACCTGACAACACGTTACCGTCCATCCTCAACCGACGGCCCCGGCCGGGTCCCTCAGCACGATATATCACTAGGCGGAGAGCATCCGATGCGAGACAAAAAAAATCCAGAACCCATTGAAAAGGATCAAGAAATCGGCGTCGAATGGCTGGAAGTCACCAGACGAGATTTCAGGGTTCCCATACTCGACCGGCAACGCGATCAGGCACAGGTAAAAGGTTTGTCCTGCGAACTTCAGGACATTAGCGAGGGAGGCCTGAGCCTTGTCGTCTTCGAGGGTTCACCGGGCCCTGTGGGCACTGCCCACGAGATCCGCCTGAATCTGGAGGGAGTAACGATCGATCTTCAAGGCCGTCTATCCCACATCGGACTGAGAACGTCCGCTGATCGACCCGAGGAAAACGTCCTGGTCTGCGGCATCATGATCGACTCGGGAAAAAATGATATGCTGAGACAATACCGGGCCCTTGTCGGACTTCGTCGACAAGAATATCTTGAGCGGTCATAGATCACAAACATGATCCAGGCTTCTCTGGTATGACCACACCCTCTCGACGTGATATTCTTGGAGAACTGTTCGGAGACGCGCAGGAGACCTACAGCCGGGAAGCCGACATCCTGGAGAGTCTTTTCGCTCCCCGACCAAACCCAACCGAGGGGGACCCCGAAATCGATGTCCATGTGGACGAAGTCCACACCCCAAGGAAACGGTCCAGGAAAAAAAAGACCACCCACTATATATCCAAAGAGGTGGACAAAGAGCTGGACAAGGCCAAGCGTCGACTCAAACGCATGGCCCCTCGGGAACTCAAAGCCAGGATGACCAAGTCATCCATCGTCGATCTGGCCCTGCGTCAGGTCCTAACTGAATTCGTCGCCAAGAAAAACGACAGCGCCCTTGCCCGAGAGCTTCTGCAAAGCGATCAGGAGAATGAGTGATGGTCATCGTCTGCCCCAATTGCCAGAAAGCGCACAACATCGACGACAGCAAGATTCCGGCCCGGGCCACCGTGGCCAAGTGCAAGGCCTGCGGCCACCGCTTCGCCCTGCCCAGGATGGACAGGACAGAACCGGGACCGAAGCTGGAAAACGTCGTGCAACCTGTGCCCCTGGAAAAGTCCACAGCCGCCCCTTCTCCCTCTTCAGACGGGAGCTCACAGGGGGAAAAACAAGTCAGGGCCCGTAAGATAGGCGTTTCCCTGAGCAAAGGCGGGGTAGGCAAAACGACCACCGCCGTCAATCTGGCCGCCGGCCTGGCCCTTTCCGGATCCAAGGTTCTCCTGGTGGACACGGACACCCAAGGCCAGGTCAGCTACATGCTCGGAGTCAAGCCCAAGGCCGGACTGACCGAGCTGGTCACCCAGGAATTGCCCGCAGATGACACTATCTTCAAGGCCAGGGACAATCTCTGGCTCCTATCCGGAGGAAAATCTCTGGCCGGCATCAAGCGTCTCATTGATCGAAAGGACTTCGGCGGAGAGATGACCCTGGCCGAAACCCTCGAATCCCTGGAAACCGAATACGACTACATCGTCATCGACACCTCGCCTGGATGGGATCCCCTGACAGTCAACGTCCTCTTTTACGTCGAAGAGGTTCTGGTGCCGGTTTCCCTGGAAGTCATGTCTCTCCAAGGCCTGATCCAGTTTCTGAAGAGCATCGCCTCCATCCGGAAATACCGGAAGGAGGTCGATCTCAAATATATCCTGCCCACCTTCATGGACAAGCGGGTCAAGCATCCGGAAAACATCCTGGCCAAGCTTAAGGAGGTCTACGGCGACTACGTGTGCACTCCCATACGTTACAATGTTCGCCTCTCCGAGGCCCCGGCCTACGGCAAGACCATCTACGAATTCGCCCCGGGTTCTCACGGGGCCGAGGACTATCGGGATTTGATTCGCAAGATCACAGGGAATCCGAAACTCTTCCGCTGACCCGAACCAAAGGCGCCGCTCACACGTCCTGACCGTTTGCGCGCGTACTGGTCAACTGCCGGATGTAGTCGTCCACGTTCTGGTCCATCGGCGTGGCCCCGATCACGGCCCCGCCCATACTCCATGCCTCTTCGGACTCGAGTTCGCGGAATGCTTGCTGACGGAGCCCCAGCAAAGGTGAAACATACTCCTCGTCGGCACCGTTCTGGACCGTGGCCCGAAAGATCTCCCCTGGGGGATTGAAATTCCTCTTGGCATCCAAGAATTCCTGCCGGTACCTGCCAAACGAGAACATTCCCTTTTCCCGCCCGGTTTCGATAATATTGTCCAACTGTCCCAGCCGGTTGTCGCGAATGGCGTTCTTGACCGCGCCGGTGACGTGCATGATGCAGAGTTCCGGGATGCTGAATCCCAGCCTGGGATTGAAAATGATCTGCTGGACGATGAGTCCCTTCAGACATGCGGCCACATGGTTCCGGATATAACTTTGCGATTCCAGGGGAAAGGAGTTGAACAGCCGATGCAGGGCCTCTTCGGGATCGCTGGCGTGAAGCGTGGCGAAAACTAGATGGCCCGAGGCCGCGGCATTCAAGGTCAGCCTCATGGTCTGGGGATCACGGAGCTCGCCGACGAAAATGACGTCCGGCGCCTCCCTGAGGACGTCCTCCAGACCCCGCTCGAAAGAAGGCAGATGGGTACCGAGCTCCCTCTGTTCGAAAAAGGAAATCTTCGAGTCAAAACGGAACTCGATGGGATCCTCGAGAGTGATCACGTGTGCAGAACGAGTTTCGTTAATAGCGTTCAGCATGGCCGCGATGGTCGTAGTCTTGCCGCTTCCGGTGGAACCGCAAAGTAGGACCAGGCCCGACGGCATCCGGCAGAATTCGTTCAGGGTCGGATGAAGGTTGAGAAGCTCCAGACTTGGAATCTGCCCCGGAAGAAAACGAACGGCCAAACTCAATCCCCGAAAGGTCACGAACACGTTCAGGCGAAGCCTGCACCCGGCCACGCTCAGGGAGAGGTCGGCCGATTTCTGTTTCCGCAGACTCTCCACATGATGAGGGGCCAAAAGTGCGGCCACCAAGGCGTCGATCTCCCGCGGCTGCAGAACCATGTCACGTTTAAATCCGACCCGCCCCCTGATCCTGACCACGACCGGATGTCCTCCGGTCAAATGGAGATCAGAAGCCCCCTCTTTGAGACAAATCCGAACAAGATTCTCAAATCGCTGACGCATCCCCTGGTATCTCCGACATCGGCTTCAAAGGCCTTCTCTTGTTAATGGAACATAGGGCAGACCGTACCGCCCCGGTATCGATTGCCAGATCACCCCTCCCGCCTCCCGGCATGGTGGTAGGGTCTGTTCCAGTTAATGGTCGCGGCCCGATAGAGCTGCTCATAGAGCACGAGTCTGGCCAGCTCATGAGGCAGGGTCATGGGCCCCAGGCTCAAAACGACGTGGGCCACCTCCAGCACGTTACGGGACAGGCCAAAGGCTCCACCCAGAACAAAGCATGGAATCCTTGACGGAATCTCCACCCAAGCCCTCAATCGGGAGGCGAATTCAGTCGTAGACCAGGCCGCTCCTCCCTCGTCCATGCAAACGACCAGACAGTCCCCCCTGACCCTGGCCAGAAGGCTCTTCCCTTCTTCTTCCACCCGGACCGCCTCGCTCCCGGGACGGCTGTCCGCTACTTCCATTTCCCGAACCGAATAGAGCCGGGAAAGTCTTTGCCGATAGTGGGCGCACCCCTCCCTGCAAAATCCGGACTTCATCCGGCCGACGCAAAGGGTTCTGATCCGTTCCATGTATCCCGTCCCGTTCGCAGGGTCACCCCCGGACTTTCGGTTGTCAAGCGTGAAGGCTTGGTCTAAGTTCATCCTTTTCCACAACCGTCAACGACAGGCATCTTCTCCATGACCTTAAGACCCCTGTTCTTTCTCCTTCTCGCCTTGGCAACACCTCTTTCATCCCTCGCATCCCAAGACTCCGCCGGCCTGCTTATAACGGACTTCTCACTGGATACTGAAACGATCCCGCTTCAGGCCACTTTCGGAGTCAAAATACGGAACATGACTCCAATCAGGACGACCATGGATGACGGTGCACAGCTGCAAATCTCCTGCAAGGCCACATTGTCGGAAATACGCCCCCTCAAATGGGCCAGGGAAATGGCCGAATCCTCCTTGGCCATCAACTTCCGGAAAAACACCCTGATCCAGGATGTGGTCATTAGCAACGGCCAGGACGAAATCATGCCCGAGGAAGACTTCGAAGCCCATATGGGCCGTCTCCTCGAAAGGCTCTATCTCACCCTCGATCCTGCCGAGCCTCTCGAATCCGGGAAGAACTACCGATTTGCCTTGGAAGTCACCCTGAAACGTCGAGACCTTCCCTCCTGGATGCAGGTTCCTTTCCTATTCAAATCCTGGGACATTGTCCCGGGTGATCGTGCTGAGCGGGAATTTCAGGCTCCATAACCTGGATGACCATGTCCTCTGAACCGCCCCACCCCATCGTCGTCGGGGGAACCGACACCAGAGAACGCAAAAAGCGACAGCGCGAAACCTGGCTCGCTTTGGCCGGATCCGCCGTCATCGGCATCCTGAGCTGGGTCGAACTCAAATTCCTCGGAGTCGACTCCTACCTCTTCCTGGCCCTGTTCAACATCAACCTGATCCTCCTGCTCCTCGTCCTCTTCCTCGTTCTACGGAACGTGGTCAAACTGGTTCTCGAAAGACGCCGCAAGGTCCTTGGCGCGAGGCTGAGAACCCGCCTGGTCCTCATCTTTCTCTTTTTGTCCATCCTCCCGACGACCCTCATGTTCCTCATCGCCCTTCAGTTCGTCCAGACCTCAGTGGATTACTGGTTCAAAAACCAGGTCGACAAGACCATGGAACAGGCCCTGGTCGTCGGCCAATCCTTCTTTCAGGACGCCCGCCAGCGACTGGGCGTCCAGGCCGGGGCTGTCCGGGATGAGTTGTCCAGGGTCAAGTCAGACGATGCAGGTCTGGTCCTGGCCGCCAAGGCCCGGGAACATGGACTATCAATGGTCGGCCTCATGGACGGGGAACGCAATGAGATCGAATGGTACGCCGCACCCGAATGGTCCGAGTCCTGGACGAACATCAAGACCGCCTTCAGCCGCGAGGACAGAGATCTGGCCACCTTCTGGTCCATGGTCTGGCCCGGGGATGCCATGGATTTTGTCGTCGGCATCCTGCCCCTCGACCGAAAGGGCCAGGGATACATCGTCCTCGGGGACACCATCGGCGGAGGCCTCATGCACCGTCTGGAGCAGATCGAGCAAGGCATCAACGAATATCGGCAACTGAAGACCTTGATGACCCCACTGAAGCTGACCCTCTACCTCATTCTCGGGGTCATGACCTTGCTCATCCTTCTCGGGGCCACCTGGTTCGGCTTCCGTCTGGCAAAAGAAATCTCGGCCCCGGTCCAGGCCCTAGCCGCCGGTACCCAGAGGATAGCCAGAGGAGATCTCGGAGTCCGGTTGGAGGACAAGTCCACGGACGAACTCGGAGTCCTGGTCCAATCCTTTAACAGAATGGCCGAGGATCTGGAAAGCGGCCAGCGAAGCCTGACCGAGGCCAACACCCGCCTAGCCCGACAAAACGCCGAACTCGAAAGACGGGAAGACTACATGCGGGCAGTTCTGAACAACATCGCCGCCGGAGTCATCTCCGTCGATGAACGGGGCATGGTCGGCACCGTCAACCGGGCCGCCGAAGTCATGCTCGGCATCGATGCCAACGTGGTCGTCGGCCGATCTCCGCTGGAGATCGTTCCCGAAATTGGGACCGATCTGATCAGGGATGTTCTGAATCACCTAAACACGAACCCCTCGCATCAATGGCAGAGACAGCTCGAACTCTCGGTGTCCGGGAAAACGATCAAAATTCTGGTCAACGCCGTTGTCCTGCGAACCGGTGACGGTCGACGCAACGGCATCGTGGCCGTCTTCGAGGACATCACGGAACTGGAAAAAATGCAGCGCTTAAACGCCTGGAAGGAGGTGGCCCGGCGCATCGCCCATGAGATCAAGAACCCTCTGACGCCCATCAAACTCTCGGCCCAGCGCCTGGAACGAAAATTCGGACCACTGATCGAGGATCCGGCCTTTGCCGAATGTACGAGCCTCATCATCCGCCAGGCCGAGCACCTGCGGGCCATGGTCACCGAATTCTCATCCTTTGCCAGAATTCCGGAAATCCTTCCCCGGCCCAACGATCTTCTCCCCCTGGCCCGGGAAATTCTGTCGGTCTTCCAGCACAGCCATCGGCACATCACCTGGGAATTAAGCTGCAGCCGGGACGCTCTCATTTTCGCCTTCGATCTGGAGGCCATGCGGCGGGCCCTGATGAATCTGCTTCTCAACGCGGCCGAAATTCTCGAAAGTCGAGAGGACGGAGCCGTTCACATCGACCTGGGCATGGACCCGGAACGCAAATCAGCGGTCATCACCATCCAGGACAACGGGCCCGGACTGACCAAGGAGGAACGCTCCCGCATGTTCGAGCCCTACTACTCCCGGAAACGGGGGGGGACCGGTTTGGGCCTGACCATCGTCAAATCGGTGATCGACGACCATCGGGGGAATATCCGGGTCAAGGCCCACCCAAAAAAGGGCACCTGTTTTGAAATTTTTCTGCCCCTTGGCCGGTTCGATGAATCGTCAACCGGGCAGGCCTGAAGACCCCAAACGCCGGAAAGACCATGCACGCACTCGTACTAATCATCGACGACGAACAGGACATCCGCCTGTCCCTGCGGGGCATCCTCGAAGACGAGGGCTTCGAGGTCATTGAGGCCGCCACCGGCGAGGAAGGAAGCCGCCTGGCTCTGGAACAGTCACCCGATCTTGTCCTGCTTGACATCTGGCTCCCAGGGCAGGACGGCCTGGAGGTCCTGGACTTTCTCCACCTCAGACTCCCCGACCTGCCGGTGATCATGATCTCCGGCCACGGCAACATCGAGACCGCGGTCACGGCCATCAAGAAAGGGGCCCACGATTTCATCGAAAAGCCTTTGTCCCTGGAAAAAATTGTTGTCTCGGTCCAGAAGGCCCTGGAATTTGGGAGGCTCAAGGCCGAAAACATCGATCTCAAAAAAAGGATGACTACCTCCCACGTTCAGGAAATCGGAGGCCGCTCCCCGGCAGTTGCCCGACTCCGGGAACTCGTGGCTCAAGTGGCCCCCACCGAGGCATGGGTCCTCATCTCCGGGGAAAACGGTACGGGCAAGGAGATCGTGGCCAGATCCATCCACGCCCAGAGTCGACGCAAGGAGCAGCCTCTGGTGGCCGTGAACTGCGCAGCCATTCCCGAGGAACTCATTGAGTCGGAACTCTTCGGACACGAAAAGGGTTCCTTTACCGGGGCCTCGGCATCCCGCAAGGGGCGGTTCGAAAAGGCCCACGGGGGCACCCTCTTCCTGGACGAAATCGGCGACATGAGTCTCAAGACCCAGGCCAAAATCCTGCGCATCCTCCAGGAACAGACCTTCGAACGGATCGGGGGTACCAGGCCCTTGCGGGTCGACGTCCGAGTCGTGGCCGCCACCAACAAGAACCTTGAGGATGAGATCCAGGGCGGCAGGTTCCGACAAGATCTCTACTACCGGCTCCGGGTCTTTCCCATCCACGTCCCGCCTCTCCGGGAGCGGGCCGAGGATCTCCCTGTTCTTCTGGAGGAATTCATTGTCTTCATGTGTCGGGAACATAATTTCAAGCCCATCCGCTTCACTCCGGAATCCATCCGGATCCTAACGGGCTATTCCTGGCCGGGCAACGTCAGGGAACTCAAGAATTTTGTCGAACGGGTCTTCATCATGTACCCTGGCCTCGAAATCGGTCCGGACATGCTCCCCTCGGAGTTCACCGATTCAGGCCTGGGCCTGGAGTCGTCCTTTCCTCCCGGCCTTCCTGCCGATTTCAAGGACGCCCGCCAGGAGTTCGAGGCCTGGTTTCTAAAAACCAGGCTGGCCGAATGTGGGGGAAACGTCTCCAAACTAGCCGAGGCCATCGGCCTGGAACGGAGCCACCTCCATCGCAAGCTCAAGACCTTGGGCGTGACCGCCTGAAGCCAGGGTCGAACTTTACTCCCGGCCCCAGATCTCCGTGACGGTCCGGCGGTTCTCCCGCAACAAATCGAAGCAGGAATCCGTAACCAAGTGACGAATCGATTTCCCCTCCAACCAGCGTCGCCGAACAAGGGTCGAATCGATCTCCAGGCGGGGGATGAAATACAAGACGACTTCTGACCCGCAGGGAAGGACCATCCGATTTGGATCCGAGAAAACCCCCTCGGGCCAAAACCTTTCGGCCAAGGCCTGAAACCTGTTACGGTCGCCCTTGGCCTGACCGGCCACGGCTAGGTGGGTCAATTCCTCGATCCGCCTTCGTCGGCTCCATTGGTCGAAGATCTCGAAATCCTTCATGCCCATGATGAACCATCGCTCCTGGCTGGCTCCGCTTTCGGCCAAACGCTCGAGGGTCTGCCAAGTGTACGAAGGAATCGGCAAAAGTGACTCCACCGGATTCACCCCGGTTTGTCCCAGTCCGGCGATGCTGGTCTTGAGCAGGTTAAGACGCAGGGAAAAGGGAAGGAGATGGAGAGCTGACTTGTGAGGCGGATGGAAGCAGGGGATAAATTCGAGCCTGTCCAAGCCGAGATTCTCCAGGGCCTCGATTCCCAGACGAAGATGTCCGACATGGACCGGATTGAAGGATCCTCCGAGAATGCCGATCTTCACTCCGGGTCGGCTCCCGGGGCCGCGGCCAGGCCCTGGCCCTCAAGAATATCGATCAGACTTCGGCAATCGGGGGCCAAAAAATCCGGTCCGGTCCGCTCAAGGGCCTCTCTGTTGTCGTTGAAGGCATAGACGCCGGCCGTCAGGGTCCCAGCCCTTTTTCCGGCCATGATGTCCATGGGATGGTCGCCGACCATCAGGGCCTGTCCGGGCTCGTGCCCTCCCATGAGCTCCAGGGCCTGGACGATATGCCTCGGATCGGGTTTGACCCGGACTGCCTCCTCCCTGGGAACGAGGACGATTCCATACTCTTCATAGTCGGGAAAAACCAATCGGACCGCGGCCGAGGTGTTTCTAGTCACGATACCCAGGGCCACGCCTCGCGCGCCAAGCATCCGCAAAAGGCCCGGAACCTCCGGAAAGAGACTTCCTTGTCCGGCCGCGTCGAGCTCCTGGGCCATGACCGCCAGCCTAGCCCGACTGTGGAATTCCCGGGCCTCGGACTTTCCCAGCCTGACCGAGATCAACTCGGCCAGCTCGTCCATCCATTCCAGAATCGGTTGTCCGTCAGGCGTCGGGGCCGGATCGAGAAACCAGGAAGCGATGGTCGCCACCCGGCGACGCATGAGATCGAAATCGATGTCGACCCGGCCGAGGGTTCCGTCGAAATCGAAAACCATGGCCGTGAGCCCCGACACAGGCGTCAGAGCCGGCATGGCCGAGGCCCGAAAATGGTTGTGCCAACCCGAATCATGGTCGCCCCTTCTTCAATGGCCACCATGTAGGAATCGGACATACCCATGGACAGGGTGTCTATTTCGTGTCCATCGCGAACGAGACACTCGAATAGCTCGGCGGTGACCTTGAAGGCCGGGCGCATGTCCTCGGCGTCGTCAGACCAGGGCCCCATTGTCATTAATCCCCTGAAACACAGTCGCGGCAATTCGGCCAATCCGGCTGCGAACTCGGCCACCGGACCATACTCCGGAACCAGCCCCGCCTTGCCCGCTTCACGGCCGGAGTTGACCTCCATGAGCACGTCCACCCGATCCCGAAACCTTTCGAGCCGATTGTTCAGTGCCCTGGCCGTTTCCAGGGAATCGAGAGTCTGGTACATGTCGAAGATGGGAACGGCCTTGTTGATCTTGTTCTTCTGCAGATGTCCAATCATGTGCCAACGAACCCCGGCAGACAGACTTTCAAGCCCGGCAAAGACCGTCTCGGCCTCCTGAACATAATTGTAGGCAATGTCCAGGGCCCCGGCCTCAACCACTTCCCGAACCTCGGTCAGGCTGCGAGTCTTGCAGGCCAGGACGATGCGGACATGTTCCGGAACATTTTCCCTGAGGGTCTGGTAACGTTCGGCGATGCTCATGCCCCGGTCCTCAAAAAACTTCGGCCTGAAACCGATAGATCTGAGTTTCCGGATCTTTCCAGGCCTCGGCTGGGAGGGATGCCTTGCGACAGGTGTGGGACAGAAATTGCTCCCGGTCCCATCCCCACTCGGTAGCCACCTGTGGCAGCAGGAGTCCGGAACGGCCATGTCGGGAAACGAGCAACCCGTCCCGCCCGGGAACCACTTTATTGGGATCCGGGACGAGTTCCAGGGGTCCGAGGACCGAAATCTCGATTTCCAGATCGGACAATTCCCTGGCCTCGAGCGGCTGGAAACGAGGATCCTCGAACGCCGCGGCCGCGGCCATCCGCCTGATGGTGTCTTCCAGAGGATGATCGCCGATCACGCTGCCGATGCAGCCCCGCAAATTCCCGCGGGTCTTGAGGGTTACGAAAGCCCCCAGCTTCCTGGTCAGCATCTCGGACTCGGGTCGAAGCGGCTCGTTGGCCTTCAGACCCATCTTCCGACTGATGACAAAAAAAACCAAGGCCTTGAGATAGGCCCGATCACCGGTCGAGACAAATCCTGCTTCTTCCATGGCCTCTCCTCATGCCAAAACGTGTCTGATCGAATCAACCCGGAAAACGCTTCAAAACCCCTCTTCCAGAGGAGGGTTGATGAGAACCCTGTCCTCCAAGACCGCAGGAGAAGCTGTCCCTTGGCCGAGGATGACCTTGCGCCCCTTGGTCTCCAGCCGACCTTCTGCCAGCCATTGGATGGCCTGGGGATAGATGCGGTGCTCCCAGGCCAGGATACGTTTGCCGAGAGTATCGGCATCGTCGTCCGGAAAGGCCGGAACCACGGCCTGGATGATGATCGGCCCATGATCCATCTTCTCGTCCACGAAATGGACCGTGCATCCGGCCAGACGGACTCCGAAATCGGCCTGCTGGGCCTGGGCGTGCAACCCGGCGAAACTCGGAAGGATGGCTGGGTGGATATTCAGAATCCGATTCCGGAAGGCCTCGATGAACGCGCTTGACAGAATGCGCATGAACCCGGCCAGAATCACGATTTCAGCCCCAACAGCCCGTATTTCTTCGGCCAGGGCCTTGTCGTACCCTTCGCGGGACGAAAAGTCAGTGTGCCGCATGACCTTGCAGAACAGGCCATGATTTCTCGCCCGCTCGATACCGTAGGCGTCGGCCACGTTGCTGATGACGATCTTGATCTTGGCATTGAGACGCCCGGCCTCGATGGCGTCGATAATGGACTGGAGATTGGATCCGCTCCCGGAAATCAGAATCGCCAGAGGCAGGGCCATGGTTCCTCCTCGTTCATATCCGGCCGTTGAGTGCCCGGGCCAGGGCCGGAATGGTGTATTCGTCGGGCATGATATCCGCTTCCAGGCCGAATGACCGCAGGGTCTCGGCCGTGACCGGGCCGATGCAGGCCAGACGGATCGTATCCCGATAGGGAGCCAGTTCGTCCGGTGGCATCAGGGCGAAGAAATTCTCCACCGTGGAGGAACTGGTGAAGGTCACGCAATGGACCCTGCCGTCGGCCAGCCACTCACGGAGGGTCTCGAGTTCCCCCTCGGCCAGGACCGTTTCATAGACCGGCAGCACGTGGACCCTGGACCCAGCCCGGGCCAGCTCATCGGGCAGCACCTCCCTGGCCTTGGCCGCCCTGGGAATGAGGATCCTGGCTCCGGCAGCGCCCCGGGCCAGCAGACCATCAACGATGGACTCGGCCACATATTTTGGCGGGACAAAGTCGGGCTCTATGCCCCGCTGGCGAAGTTCATCGGCCGTGGCCGGACCGATGGCCGCTATCTTGTTT
>RZZR01000077.1 GCA_009929795.1 Deltaproteobacteria bacterium
AGCGAGGTGTGGGTGACGTCGTCGTTAATGCCCACGGTGAAGTGGTTCTTGGGGGAAAGTGACTTCATGTTCTCGAAAACGGCCATGGCCATTCCCGGATTGAATTCCTTGGAGCCCAGTCCGTAGCGCCCGCCGGTGATCCTGGGCATCTCGCCGAACTCGGTCAGGGCCGTGCAGACGTCCACGTAGAGGGGTTCGCCAACGGAGCCGGGCTCCTTGGTCCGGTCGAGCACGGTGATGCGCTCGACCGTGGAGGGCAGGGCCCGGAGGAAGGCCTGGTTGGCGAATGGCCGGTAGAGACGGACCTTGACCAGGCCGACACGCTCACCGTCGGCGTTCAGGGCTCCGACCACCTCTTCCAGAGTTTCGCAGGCCGAACCCATGGCCACCACGACCCGGTCGGCCTCGGGGTGGCCGACGTAGTCGAAGAGACTGTAGGGCCGTCCGGTCAGGGCGCCGACCTGTTTCATGCAGGAGACCACGATGGAGGGCACGTCATTGTAGAAGGAGTTGGCGGCCTCCTTGTTCTGGAAGAAGATGTCGGGATTCTGGGCCGTTCCCCGGATGTAGGGGTTCTCGGGGCTCATGGCCCGGTCGCGGAAGGCCTGGACCTTCTCGAGGTCGACGAGTCCGGCCATGTCCTCGTAGTCGATGACCTCGATCTTCTGGATTTCGTGGGAGCTCCTGAAGCCGTCGAAGAAGTGGACAAAGGGCACGCTGGATTCGATGGCCGCCAGGTGGGCGACCAAGGCCAAGTCCATGATTTCCTGGATGGAGTTGGAGGCCAGCAGCGCGAATCCGGTCTGGCGGACGGCCATGACGTCGGAGTGGTCGCCGAAGATGGACAGGGCGTGTCCGGCCACGGCCCGGGCCGAGACGTGGAAAACGCCGGGCAGAAGTTCGCCGGCGATCTTGTACATGTTGGGAATCATCAGGAGCAGGCCCTGGGAGGCAGTAAAGGTGGTGGTCAGGGCCCCGGCGGCCAGGGACCCGTGAACGGCCCCGGCGGCCCCTGCCTCGGACTGCATCTCCTTGATGGAGAGGACTTGATCGAAGATGTTTCTACGTCCCTGGGAGGCCCATTCGTCGGCCATTTCGCCCATGGAGGACGAGGGGGTGATGGGATAGATGGCGGCCACGTCGCTCATGGCGTAGGCCACGTGGGCGGCTGCGGTGTTCCCGTCGAGAGATTTCATTTTTTTGGCCATGGCTTTTGCTCCTTGCATCGGGGTTCGGGCGGAAAGAAAATTCAGGCCGTCGTGAGTTTAGCCGATTTTCACCTACCCGTATACGTATCGGGATTCGGTCCGGGGCGCAACCGGGGACACATCAAACGGCAGGTTTTGGGAAGTGAACGGCGAGCGGCATGAGGGATCAGGAGAGTTTGTCCTCGTCACCGACCGGCCGACGGCGGTCGCGGACAAAGACATTGCCAGGCTGCGACTTGGCCCAGGCCTTGACCTGGGCGGCCCGTTCACCAAGCTGCTGCAGGGTGCAGGTTCCCAGACAGTCCAGAAGCCCCAGGGAGACGGAGACAAGAGGAACGCGGGTCTCGAGTCCGTCGCGGCCGTGGCCCAGAATCCAGCCTTGGGTCCGGTCTTCTTCCCGGTAGAAGGAAGGGGCCAGCCGGGCGAAGCAGCGGACCACGGCCAGGGAGACGCGTTCCGCCTTTTCCTGTGAGGTGATGGACACAAAGTCGTCTCCTCCAATATGGAAGAGGGTCGAGTGGGGGTCGCCGTGACGTTTGATGGCCCAGGTCAGAATATGGGCCAGGAGAAGGATGATCTTGTCCCCGTTCTTGAAGCCGTAGACGTCATTGTAGACCTTGAAGTTGTCGAGATCGGCGTAGATCAGGGTAAAGGGCATCCTGGACCTCAGACGGAGGTCGAGTTCCTGCTCCAGGGCAATGTTCCCCGGCAAACCGGACAGAGGGCTGGTGCCCTTGGCCATCTCGACCTGAACTCTGGCCAGTGTGCTTAGCATGCGCTGGACCGAAACCAAGCCCAGCAGACGGCCATCGGTGGTGACCACGACCTCGTCGTAGGTCCGAATGCGTTCCCGGTCGTTGGCCTGCCTAGCCACGGATTCTACGGCTTCCTGGCCGTCAACGACCATGGCCTTGGCGTCCATGACCGAGGTGATGGGCTTCTTGGTATACAGGGCCCGGCCGTACTGGCTGGCTAGAGTCCGGTCCAGAGCGTAGCTCATGACTAGGCCCACGGGCTTCTGGTTGCGGGTGACGACCACAGCATTCAGGGCGGGGTTGCGGTCGAAAATTTTCTGGACCTCTCCGACCAGGGTGGACTCGGGCACGGACACGGCCGGGGAGGCGATTTGGCCGACGGGAATGGAGCAGCTCAGTCGGCTGATCTGCTCGGCCCGGACCGGCAGGATATCCCGGACCGGGATGGTGGCCGTGCTCTTGGGAAAGACAGGCCGCCCAAAGAAGTAGCCCTGGCCGTAGTGGACTCCGATGTCCATGAGCCGGGCGGCCTCGCCCCTTCCCTCTATGCCTTCGGCGATGATCTTGGAGCCGATCTTGTCGGCAAAGGCCACCAGGGTCTCCATGAGGGCCCGCTTGACCGGGTCCCGGTCCACATTTCGGACCAGGGACATATCCACCTTGATATACTCCGGTCGAAGCGTGGCAATGGTCGACAGACCCGAATAGCCGGTGCCTGCGTCGTCCACGGCGATTTGGAAGCCTTGGCCGCGGTAGTGGTCCAGGGTTCGGTGGAAGACGGTGAAGTCCCGGATCGAGTGGCGTTCGGTGATCTCGAAGACTACGCTTTCGGGGGTCATACCCAGGTCGCGGAGCAGACGCAGGGTCTCTCCGGGGGTGAACTGGGGGTCGACCAGGGTACGGGGGTGGATGTTCAGAAAGAGTTTTTGGCCGGGCAGGCAGGGCCCGAAGGAGAGCAGGGCCTTTTTTCGGCAGACCCGCTCCAAGGCGAAGAGGCGGCCCATGCGTTCGGCCAGGTCGAAGAGCAGAACCGGCGAGTGGAGTGGGGATTCTTCCGGCCCGCGGGACAGGGCTTCCCAGGAAATGATGGCTCCGGTCTTCATGTCGTAGATGGGTTGATAGACCACGGAAACAAGTTCGTCCCGGATGATGGTCCCGATGTCTCGGACCAGATCGGCCCCGGCCGTGGCCAGCTCCTCCCGAGCCATTAGTCGGGCGTCCAGGATGGCCTCGTGCAATCTCTGCTCCCGGTTGTCGGAGTCAGAGGCCGAAAGGATGGCGTACCCGACCCGGATTCTGACATCGCGGCCCGTCATGGAGATGGCCTGCTTGGAGATGGCCGACCGGACTTCCAGTTGAAGGGTGAAAGCGGTGTCCTCCATCTTGGTTTCCATGTTCTTCTGGTCGGTCCAGGCCAGAATCTTTTCTCCCTGGCCAAGGCGGAAGAAATGGCAGGGGGAAATATCTCCGTGTCGGCACCCGGAAAAGGATTGCACGGCCTGGTCAAAGGCCAGGTCGAGCTGTTCCAGGACGTCCTGGCCGTAGAGCTCCCGATAGAGCTCGAAGTCCTTGAAGATGAGGAGAAAAAAGGCCAGCTGTCCTTCAGAATGGAGGACTTCCTGGAGAGATGCGTCCAGACAGAGGTTCCGGGCCGGGTCGTTCAGAATGCGGGGGCAGGTGTCGATGGCGCGCATGGGAGTCTCCTTGGTGTTGTTTCGGAACGCGGGAGAATACGGCCTGAACGATGGCCCGGAAATGTCTGGTGGGTGACAACGGTGTGACAGCAGGACGATCTATACTTGGATTTGATGTCCGGAATCGCTGGAAACGGTGAAGACACTTATTCGTCAAGAAAGGGGATGAACCGTCTCCAAAAAAGGCCATTATCTTGAGAAGATAAGGGATGATGCGGCCTCTGGTGAGGCGCCAAAGGCGGACAGGATCTCGCGTCCGATGCCGGAGACTCGTTCCGGCTGCGAACCCCTGGAATCGTAGAAAAAGGAGTCGGTCTCGGTGTGGACACCGGTGCGGCCGAAACGGTCGAAAATCTCTTGGCGGTCGAACTTGCCCTTCAGGTCGAAGCCGGGGCGGGGCACGCAGATCAGATCCGGGGCCTGGGCCTCGAATCGTCCCCTGATGTCTCGGCCGCGGAGGAGAATGCGGTCCAAAACCGGTCGGCCCTCGTAGGTCAAGTCCATGAGGTCGGCAGCCAAATCGTGTGCCAAGCGGGAGGCATCGGTCCGATTCAGAGCACCCCTGCCGAAGCGTTCGGCTGAGTGGATGTAGATTCGGCCGGGATCCAGGGCAAAGGCCCGGGTCCGGGAGTTCATGGTTTCGGCCGACCATTCTCCGGATTGGACCGGCATGGCCAAGAGACCGCGGTCCCGGAGCCAGGCGTTGAGGTCAACCTCGGTGATCAGGGTGGTGAAGCCGTGGTCGGCCAAGACGATCAGGCGTTTGGGATCGGGCAGGTCGGCGAAGCGTTCGAGAAAGGATCCAACGGCATTGTCCCAGACCTGGAGGAGGTCTAGGATGGGTTCGGCCATGGGATGGGCCGGGTCGGCCATGGCCGGGAAGAGAAAATGCCCAAGACGGTCGGTCTCGGTCAGAACGAAGATGAAGAGGTCCCAGGCCAGGTCGGGCCAGAGGAGGTCCAGAGCGGCTCGGCGGCCCTTCAGGGTCCGATGCAGTTCGGATAGAAGGAACTCGTAATCCGTCGCCCCCCGGACTGTGTCGGCTTCCAGAACGTAGCCCCGAGCGGCCAGAATTCCGGCCAGGGGCGGGGGCGTAACGGAACGATGCCAGTCCGGGGCCGGAAAGCCGGAGATCATCATGCCCCGGATGGGTCTGGCTGGCCAGGTGTTGGGGAGATTGACGGACTTGACGGTCAGCCCCCGGGTTCCGAGGACGTCGAAGAGGGTGGGCACTGTGACCTGGGAAAAGTCGGTCAGGTGGAGGGTGTAACGGTCCGGGTGGATGCGGGTGAAGCCGAAGACCCCATGATCGGCCGGGGCCAGACCGGTGTACATGGACGTCCAGTTGACGGGGGAGAGCTCGGGGAGTTCAGCCTTGACGGCCCGGCAACCGGGCTGATGCAGAAGGGTTCCGAGATTGGGCAGATGACCCCGGGCATGGAGGTCCCTGGCCAGGGAGAGGGGCAGGCCGTCAAGGCCAAGAACGGCCAGGCGAAAGCGATGAGAAGCGGCCATGAAAGGTTGAGGCCTTCAGCCCCCGATTTCATCCAGGGCCTGCCAGGCGAATTCAAGACTGGGGTCGAGATCGACGGCCCGGGTCAGATGCTCGGCGGCTTCATCGCGAAATCCCATTTTCAAACGGCACATGCCGAGATTGGCCCAGTCCACGGCCGAACCGTGATCAAGGCCCAGGGCGGCGGTGAAGTCGTCGACCGCAGCCTCCAAGTCGCCTGCCTTGAAATGGCAGACTCCGCGGAGATTGAAGTATTCTCGAGAATCGCGGTCCAATTCAAGAGTTCTGTCCAGGTGGGGGATGGCCTCTTCCCATTGTTCGGCCCGGGACAGGGCATAGGCCTGATAGAAGGCGGCCAGGGCCCGGCCGGGTGCATCGGGCTGGACGGCTTCGGCCCTTTCGAAGCCTTGGGCCGCTTCGATATACAGTTCTTGATTGAGGTCGTTCAGTGCTCGGCAAAAGGGCAGGTAATGGGCCTTGGGGTCCATTTCCTCCAAAAGCATCAGCCCCATGTCGGCCCGGGGGCCGGGATGGGATTCGACCAGCTTGCGGGCCACGAACATGCCCAGGGAGGCGTGGCGGTCGCGTTCCCTGAATTGGAATCCGGGAATGGCCACGTAACAGGCCGGAATGCCGAGGAGTGGATGGGTCAGGTCCAGGGCGTAGACGGGATATCCCTGCCGGTCCAGTGCCCGGGCCAGGTCCGAGAGTTCCCTGGCCATGTCCGGGTGGTTCAGGGTGGGCAGGCTGGAAATCGGGTGGACCGTGCCCGCCTCCAGCCAGGTTATTTCGGCCGGAGCGGAGAACTTGGGCAGGCCCGAGGCCTCGTACTGGCTGGCGGTGCAGAAATCCCCGGCCAGCTGGGCCACTTCGGTCAGGGCCCTGATGCAGGCCTTTTGGGGGTCCGTGGCCGTGCCGGCGGTGAAGACGATTTCACTGGAATCGGGGAAGGTTCCCGGGTCCATGGCCAGGGCGGCCACGGTGGGCACGGGCAGGCCCAGGGAGAAATCCTTGAGGATCACCGTGATTCCCTGGGCTTGAAATTTGGCCATCAGATCCGAAAGAACGGGGTCGGTGAAGGAGGCCGGATCTATTGTGGCCAGTCTGGGTCTGGTCCGATCGATGACGGCACAGACATGGCGTTCGACCACCTCGCAGGCTCCCTGCAGGGCGGCCTCGACCATGGTGTTTCCGGCTGAAGATCCGTTGAATTCGTTCAGCATCCGGAAGAAATCCGCCGGGGCCTGAACCTCGACGCCCCGGGAAAGATTCGAAAAGGGGGTGAAGCGCCAGTCGAGGAGGTCGAGCATGTCCCGGGCCATGTCCGGGTCCATGGGACCTCCGGCGGCCAGGGCCAGGTCGTTCAGGGGCATGAGTCTGCCGGGCCAGGTCTCTTCAGCCTCGGACCAGGTCATGGTCCGGTCGCGGGATTGCCAGAAGGTGAAGAAGCTGTAGCGTTCGACGAGTTCCATGAGAGCCGAGGCCCGGGCCTGATCCGGCGTGGCCCCTTTTCCCATCTGCTTTCGGGTGGGCATGACGTCTTTGGCGGCGGGACCGCACAGGCTCATGTATACGGGGATGCCGAGGCGGCCGGTGTCGATGCGCCGGGTCTCGGCCAGGATGTCCAGCCCAGTTTCCTCCAGGCGGGCCGTAACGCGGGACACGGTCTCACCGGGCGGGCAGGTCTTGTCCAGATCGGCGGTGTGGCCTTTGAGGGTGCTGTTCAGGCTGATCATGGCCGGAAATCCTTGTTCACGAGTCGGTAGATGAAGTAGTCTCGTTTCCCCTGGTCGCCGTCCCGGTCTCGGATTCCGACGCTGGTACGTTGGACGGTGAAATGTTCGGCGGCTTTTTGAACGAAGGCCAGGGCCGATCGCTGGGCGTCCGTGGCCAGAAGAATCGTGCCGTCGGGCTTCACGGCCTGAACGAGAAAATCGAGAAGGGCCTCGTGTCCGGAGAGTTCTTTCAGGATTTCCGAGCCCACGACCAGGTCGGCCGGTTCGACCTGGCCCGTATGGGCCAAATTGATCATTTGGGCTCGGGCAAGGTCTTCAAACCCGTTTCTCAAAATGTTGGCCCGGACGAAATCCAGAGCATCGTGTTCCGTGATGCCAATGGTGGTCTGATAGCCCAGGGACGCGGCGCAGAGGCCTGAGAGTCCGGTGCCGGCTCCGATCTCCAGGGCCCGGCGGCCGTCGGCTCGAGAAAGGGAGAAGATCATGTGGCCAATGACGACTTCCGCAGGCCAGACGCGGGACCAGAAGGGGAGCCGGACGGTGCGGCCCGAGCCGGCCGCGTCCACGAGACGGCTCAGAACCTTTTCCATGTCCGATATCTGAAGGATGTCCAGGCATGTGTCGCCGACGCTCACCCGCTCGAAGGCCGTCTCGTATGTTTTACGGATGACGGATAGGACGGATTCGAGTTCGGATGGGTTTCGGCGATGGTCGAGAATGGGCTCCGGCATGGGATCTCCTCGGTCAAGGGGAACAAAAAAGGCCGGATGGGCATCCGGCCTTGGCGTCTGGAGCGGGAAACGGGATTTGAACCCGCGACTTCAACCTTGGCAAGGTTGCACTCTACCACTGAGTTATTCCCGCGGATCTGGAGGCGGCACCCGGATTTGAACCGGGGAATAAAGGTTTTGCAGACCTCTGCCTTACCACTTGGCTATGCCGCCTTCATCCTGGAGCGGGAAACGGGATTTGAACCCGCGACTTCAACCTTGGCAAGGTTGCACTCTACCGCTGAGTTATTCCCGCTCAATGGAAGAACGGTGTCTATCCGAAGGCTCGAAGCACTGTCAAGACCCGAATTCAAGAATGGCGGGGCCTGTTTACAGGCTGTCGGTTCTCGGGCACAAATCGGGAAATGATGAAAGTAAGAATTGGAGAAGTAAATGCGAGTTCCAGGCCAGCCCAGGATTCTTGTCGTAGACGACGAGCCAGCCAATATCGAGTTGATCGCCAAGATATTCGAGGATGACTGCGAGGTTCTGTTCGCCCTGGACGGGGAAAAAGCCACCAAGATCGCAGGCGAGACCGTCCTGGATGTGATCCTCCTGGACGTCATGCTCCCCGGCATGGACGGTTTCGAGATCTGCTCCCGGCTCAAGGCCTCGGAGCTGACCCGGGACATTCCGGTCATCTTCATCACCGGGAGTGGGGATATCGAGGCCGAGACCAGAGGGTTGGAACTGGGCGCCATGGACTACATTGCCAAGCCCATCAATCCCCCGGCCGTCAGGATGCGGGTCCGGAATCAGATCGAGCTCAAGCGGGCCAGGGAACAACTGGCCCGGCTGGCCACCACCGACGGTCTGACCGGTCTGGCCAACCGCCGTCGCTTCGACGAGGTTCTGGCCCTGGAGCATGCCCGGCACAGCCGTTCAGGGGTGGAACTAGGTCTGATCATGCTCGATATCGATCATTTCAAGAATTTCAACGACACCTACGGACATGTCCGGGGGGACGAATGCCTGCGGGAGGTGGCCCGGGCCATGGCGTCGAGTCTGTGGCGGGCCACGGACCTAGCGGCCCGCTACGGAGGCGAGGAGTTCGCCTGCATCCTGCCCGAGGCCCGGCCTCCGCACGGGGTGCGGGATGTGGCCGAACGAATCCGCCGGGCCGTGGAGAACTTGAATATCCCTCACGGGAATTCGCCCACGGCCGACCACGTCACCGTCAGCCTGGGGGCTATCGGCATCTGCTGCCGCAAGACGAGCGGCCCATCGTCGCTGGTGGCCCGGGCCGACGAATTCCTGTATCGGGCCAAGGCCCAGGGGCGGAACCAGGTCGTGTTTTCTTCGGGGGTGGAGTGTTGAAGGGGCCCTTGAATCAGGCGAGGTGACCATGTGCGTGGACCCGGACTGGGAACCTCACAAATGGGTGGCCAGCTGACGAATTGAACCGCATGCGACAATACATTGTCGACAACCCTGCACGTTGGGAGACGGACCGGGAAAATTCGAATCCAAGGAGGCAAACACTATGCATGCACGAATGACCGCGATCATCCATCAAAGAACATGTCTCGTTCTTGGCCTCGTCTGCCTGGCCACGATCCTTGCCCGTACCTTGTGGGCCGCAGAACCCGTGCGCGTCGTGGTGGCCGGTCCCATGGTCGGGACAAGCTACGCCGTGGGGGTCCAGTACCAGGTGGGCGTGAACGCGGCATTGAAGACCCTGCCCGACGGCATCCTCCTGGACCGGCCGGTGGAGGTCAGCCTGTACGACGACAATTGCAAGGACACCATCGCCGAGAGCGTGGCCCGGGAGATCGTCGAGAATCCGCCGGCGGTGGTCATCGGCCATTCCTGCTCCGGGGCGACCATTGCCGCCGCCCCTATCTATGCCGAACATGGGGTCCTCGAGATTACCCCGGCATCCACGAATCCCAAGGTCACGGAGATGGGCATCTCGACCATTTTTCGCATGATCGGCCGGGACGATCTCCAAGGCAAGCTGGCTGCGGAACGTATCGCGACACGGTACAATGGCCGGCGCATCGGGGTGATTTCCTTTCATGGGGCCTATTCGCGAGGACTGGCCGCGGCCGCCGTCGAGGCCTTGAAGGGGTACGGGATTTCTCCAGTCATCCATGTTCAGGACGTCAAGGGTACCCAGCCCTCCTACATAGACAAGATCGAAATCATCATGGCTGCGGAGCTGGATGTACTCTACCTGGTGGGTGGAGGCACGGACTGCGCGGTCTTCCTGCGTCAGGCCCGTCAGTTGGGGGCGGACTTCGACGTGGTCGGCTCCGACACTCTTGTTTCGGAGGTCTTTCTTCAGGCGGCCGGGCCAGCCGCCGAAGGCGTGCCTTTCACCTTCCCCCCGGACGCGGCCACACTTTCCACGGCGGCTCCGGCCGTGGAGGCCATCGAGGCCTTGGGTCATGAACCGGTCGGGTACACCCTGCTGGCCTATGCCGCTTTGCAGGTCTGGATCGAAGGAGTCCGCCGGTCACAATCGTTTGATGCGGGCAGGGTGGCGGCAAGCATCCGCCAGGGTCCCATCACGACGATTCTGGGCGATGTGGCCTTCGATGCCAAGGGAGACATCACCACCCAATCCCCGCCCTTTGCATGGTACATGTGGAAGGATGGACAACGTGTCGCAGCGGACTGATCGAACCGGTTCCCCCATGCCCGACGTGGCTGGGGGGCGGCTCGGATCCGTACTGAGCCACCTGAGCATCCGGTCCAGCCTGTTCTTGGGGTTCGGCGCCCTGGGAAGCATCATGATCCTGGTCGTTCTGGGCGCTATCCTGGTGACCGGCAGAATGGCCGCGTCCGTTGGCGGTATCGTCAAAACGGAAATCCCGACCATGGTCCACACCTTGCGCGTGGCCCGGGCGGCCGACGCCTTGGCAGCCTCCGGTATCCCCCTGGCCTTTTTGAACACGGAAGCCGAGCGGGACATCGCCTTCAAACAGGTGGACATGGCCCAGAAGTCCCTGATGGCGGCCCTGAACACCCTGGGCCTGCTCCAGGACGAAACCGGTCAAATGCTGACTGAACTAAGCGGCGAGTTGGCCGAGAACCTGTCCCGGCTCCGGGTCATGGTCGACGAGCGCATCAGCCTGAAACAGAGGCAGGTCCGGAACAGGGCCCAGTTGTTGGCTAATCTGCAATCCTTTCAGCAACGCCTAGCCTACCGCATCTCGATTCTTGAAGGCGATGGCGATGTCGTCCACCGCTTGATGTCCCGTCCAGAGCCTCCGCTGGAACGGGTCGGCCAGATGGCCCGGGAATTGACCACATTGCTTCCTCTCTCTCGCTTCTACGCCCAGGTGGAGTCCATGAACGTCCGGCTTCTGGCCGCCAGCCAGGATTCCACCCTGGGAGGGCTCAATGTTTCCCGACGCGTTATGGAAAATGCCGTGGCCGACGCCGGGGACACTCTGAAAAAGATTCCCGGCACCCTGCGTCAAGATCTCGAAGGACCTTTTTCGGAGCTGGTCGGCCTTGCCTTGGGCCGGGAGGGCCTGATGGCCGTGCGCGATCGGGAACTGCGGCTGGCCAACGAGAGTCAGGGATTGAACGAGGTGAACCAGGGCATTGTCGAGCGCCTGGATGCCGCCACGGCCGATTTGGTTCTCGGAGGCTTGGCCAAGATCGACCGGTCCGGATCGGCGACCGACGATCTGAGTCGATGGTCCATATTCGTCCTGGTTCTGGTGACCTTTTTGGCTCTGATCGGCGTGGTCATCCTCTTTCACCTTCATGTCAACCGCCATGTCATCAAGCGTCTGTCCTGGCTTAGTTCGGCCATGCAGGACGTGGCCGCCGGACATCTGGAGTCCAGGCTTCCTCCGGCCGGGAACAACGAACTGGGGCGTCTTGGCGCGGCCCTGCATCAGTTCCGGGCCACGGCGTCCGAAGCCCGAGAGCGGGAAGTCAAACTGAAGGAGGCCCGGGACAGGGCCGAAGCAGGCATCAAGGCCAAGGCCGCCTTTCTGGCCAACATGAGCCACGAGATCCGCACGCCTTTGAATGCCATCATCGGCATGGGCAATCTGGCCATGCAAACCGATTTGAGCCCCAAGCAGCGAGACTATCTGTCCAAGATCGATCGGGCCGGCCGGACCCTCCTCAACATCATCAACGACATCCTCGACTTTTCGAAGATCGAGGCCGGCAAGCTGGATTTGGAAAAGACCTGTTTCAACCTGGAGGAGGTCTTGTCCAGGCTGACCGATATCGTCAGGCTCAAGGCCGAGGAAAAGGGG
>RZZR01000078.1 GCA_009929795.1 Deltaproteobacteria bacterium
GCAATGTGCGGACCCGCCCCGTTCGTATTCCATCCTATGCCAAGTCGTGGGCTTCATGGTGCGTGATTGACTCCCATGGTCGAGCTGCCGGCCCGGATGTTGTCGCCGCCCCCAGAGGCGCCATTCTCCAAGGCCGAATTCTGATCGACCAGGGAGTTGGAAGAATAGATGCCATATTGCCCGTTCTCATAGGCGCTGTTGCCCACCAGGGTGGACCTCCCGAGCAAGCTCATGAACCCATAGTTCTGGTTTTTATAAGCCGTGTTTCCGCTGAGTATGCACCCGACGTTGAAGACATATCCGGTCATGTTTCCAAATGAGATGTTGCTCTGAACGATGGAACCGGCGTCGGCAAAAATTCCATACGTTACATTCCCGCTGACCACGTTGCCCTCGACCCGGCTGCCGGGACCAACAAAGATGCCCCCGTCGCCGTTTTCCATGGATTGACAGTTCCGTGCGACGTTGGCCACCCCTTCCAGGCGAATACCGTACTTACCGCAGTTCCGAGCCGCTACATCAAGGACTTGAATCCGTCCATACCCTGAGCTGTCGTTTTTGGAGCCATGAATGCCGTATCTTCCGAAGGACCGGACGATACCGTTCTTGATGATGGTGTTCTTGCGGGCCGTGATGCCGTCATTGTCTCCGGAGCTGTTTCCCGGACCGATCAAACTGAACCCCTTGAGGTCGATGGTCACGTCGGGGACCGTGCAGGTGATGGCCGCCCCGGTGGTGGATGTACTCTGCAGATTTCCGGTTAGGTAGTAGTGCCCGGAACGGCCGATGATGAACGGCACTGTGGTGATGGGCACTCCCTCCGATTCCCGGTCCGAGCGGTACACGGTCGTGGAGAAACCTCCGTCGGCCGCGTTGCCGAAGAACACGGTCACGGCCATCCGGGCATCTCCACCATGGGAGACGATCATCCAGAAACGCGACGGGAGACCCGTCCCGAACAGGCCGTCGGCCGTGTTCACATAAAAGGTTCCCGGAGATATGGACCCAATGGTTTTTGTCCCCAGCGCGGCTCCGTTTGCAGAAAAGAAATCCACGGTGACCGTTCCGGTGCCCTGGGAATCGATATTGGTCACGGCCAATCCCGTCCACCATCCATTGCCGCTGGCCGCGTACGGAATGATGACTTCCGCCGCCATGCCCCAATTTGCGAACGCCGGCCCCAGCATCGAAACAATCAATGTCGATACGGCCAACGTACGCAATTTTTTCATCCCAATCATGTCCCTGCCTCCCGTGGTTGTGCTCCGACATCCGAATTGGAGCGATGATTCCAAGGCTATGGATCATACGCCATGCCGGGAGGCAGGGCAAGACACTTGTGCCTACAGCCGGGCCAAGGTCAGGCTGAAGGGCGTCTGATTTGCCGTTGTGTCACAGAGAGGACAGCGTTCGTTGACACGGGCCACAAAGGCCTCCTTGTCCTCTCGGTTCAGCGGACCATCCAGATCGATGACGATTTCCAGACCTTTGAATCCGGCCCGTTGATCGGTGGCTTGTCCCATGGCCTTGGAAAAATCCACACTCCCCCTGACCGTGACCGATATGCGGCCAACGTCGATCATTTCCAGCATGGCCACCAGCCTGGCCGTGGACACCACGCAGGCTCCGACGGCAAAAGCCAGGGTCTCGGGCGGCGTGGGAGCGGTGTTCCCCCCACCCCACTCCGTGGGTTGATCGACGCTCAATCGATGCCCTCGGACCGAACCAGACACCACCCGGCCGGATTCCTCCTCCACAACGACCTCGATGGCGTACGGATCGGCGGCCGCACCTGTGCACAGGACCAAAACAAGGATCAAAACGAAAACGCTGCGCATGACTCCTCCAAGGGTTTGATATTGACGGGTGGCTGCTTGCCCTGTGAGACACCCTTTGATACGGAAGCCATAACTGATCGAAATATTGCTGACCAACAAGAATATTTTGAGACTTTGATCGAAATTTTCGAACGGAGGACGTGATGGAGTTCCGGCATATTGAGACGTTCATCGCCGTGGCGACCTTCTCCAGCTTCCGCAAGGCCGCCGAGCACCTGAACCTGACCCAATCCACGGTATCGGCACAGATCAAGACATTGGAGGAACGTCTTGGAACTGTCCTGTTCAACCGTTTCGGCAGGGGGATAGGCCTTACGGGCGCAGGCGAGGAACTCCTCGTTCATGGTCGGTCACTCCTGAACATGCGGGACGAGGTCAAGAGTCGACTGGCCGCTGGCGAAGATCCATCCTGTACCCTGAGGATCAGGATGCCCCAGAGCCTCGGGCTGGTCCATCTGCCGGAAATCATGGCCCGTTTCCACGATTGCCACCCTCGGGTCGGACTGGATATCGGCGATTGCGCTTTCTCGGAACTGCCGTCGGAACTGCGATCCGGACTTACGGATGTGGGTTTTCTTTTGGCCGACTCAATTCCTTTCCCCGACCTGAAGACCGAACTCCTGGGCGAGGCCAAATTGACCTTCGTGAGGTCAATGCAGTCAAAGGGCACGGTATTGACCTGGGAGGATCTGGCCCGAGACCGACTCTTCCTGCCCAAACACGACTGCAGTTACAAGATGATGCTGGAAGCGGAACTGAAAACCAGAAAAATCGAGATTCCCGGCCTTGTCGAAATGAACAGCCTTTGCTCGCTATTGGCCTGCGTGGCCCGGGGCATAGGCTTGGCCCTGGTTCCAAAGATGTGCCTGAACGAAACGGTGAACAACGGGGTTAGACCCGTGGCTCTCGAAGATGCCGAGTTCCACACGGGAATCCTCATGATCACTCACTCCCGGAAGTTCATTTCCGCGGAACTGGAGTGCTTTCTCGATCTGTGCCGGAAAGTGGTTCGAAACCGGTAAGAAGAAAATGTCGATTAACAGCCAGAAGGCCTTTCAGGCATGATCCGTGACAAATATAATCTGACATATTCACACAGAGAAATCTGTCGGCCCGTTTATCGAATTTCTTGAAACGAGCCGTCTTGAGAAGGCCTCTCCCAAAACAGAAGGGGCTACCGGACTAATCCAGTAACCCCCTGAAATTTTTGGCGCGCCCGGGAGGACTCGAACCCCCGACCAAGAGCTTAGAAGGCTCCTGCTCTATCCACCTGAGCTACGGGCGCCCGGTTTGTCCGCTTACACCACCGCCCGAAACGGGGTCAAGCGGCTCCGGCCCGGTTTAGGCGGCCATTCGGGCCCGACGCGTCCGCCGCCCGGCCCCGATCAACCCGCTCATGGCGGCCGTCAGCAGGGCCAGGAGGCCCAGTGTCCGCACACGCCTTGGGCGACGAGGCCGAATACTCTGTCTGCTCTGGAACTTGACCAACTCTTTCATTGTCGACGTGCCCTTGAAATTGAATTCGTGGAAGGATGAACCGGCCAAAACCCGTTTCGGACTTGTGCCCGGAAACGGGAAGTGGCCCTGTAGTCCGCCCTCCATGGGCTGTCAACGAAAAATTGGCCCGGCCGAACGAAGCTCACGAACCCACAGCATCCAACTCCATCCGTCCCCATACGGCCAAGACCTCGCCGCATTGGACGAAAACCCCGTTCAGACCGAGACCGGACCATTTCCGGGCCTGGTTCACGGCCCGGTTCACGTCTTCTGGGCTAACCACCATGTTGGCCAAGGCCGTGGCCGCGGCGTCGGCAAGAGAGGCATTCCGGCTTCGGACCACCACCAGGTCGCCTCGCCCCAGGCTCACGGAATGACCTATCCGTCCCGACGAGGCGCAAAAGGAGCAGGGAAACTCATCGGCCCTAACCCTGACCCCGATCCGGACTCCCTGCTCCGGATCCGACAAGAGGCCCACGAACCTGTCCCGGCTGGAATGAAGATGGATGTCCCCGCCGTTTTCGACCAAAAGGTCGGCGGTCCGGTCGCTGAAACGCTCCACCACGGCCTGGGCGATGGCCCCGGCCACGGCGGCCATGGGTCCAACCCCGACCCGGGACGAGGCCTCGGTCATGGCTTTGACCACCGGGGCCGCTCCGGCCGGAACCTCCACCGGAATCATGGACGTGGCGAACCCGGGGACCATGGACATGGCCCCCTTGATCCCGGCCCGAAGTTCGTGGACCAGGGCCGCAATGTCCGCCGAAAGATCCTCGGGGCTGACGATCCAGAGGTCGGTCTCCTCGACCACCACCTGGTAGGAGCGTTCCCCGCTTCCGGCCCGACAGGACCGGCGGTAGGCCCGGTCCGGATCGGCGTGAACCCCGTTCCGGACGCCTGAGCCTAGAGAACGATTGCGACCTTGCACCGGGACAAAAATCCGCCTCCGGCGCGGATGACCGAAGCCAGGATATCGGCGTCCTCGGGACCCAGAACCAGGGTCCCGGCCCCGCCGATTCCGATGGAAACGGCCTTGGCCTTCATGGGCAGATCACCGGTTATCCCGCTCTGCTCGGCCGAGGCCAGGGCGCTGTAATAGCGGACGTACCCGCTGCGCACGGCCGTGTCGGCGTCAACGTACTCCCCTGGATAGATCTGGGTCTGAAGTCCGTCGTAGACCAGGGGTTTCAGACAGGGTTTGAACCCGACCCCCCGGGCGTCAATGACCAGCCCTGTGTAGGACGGAACCGAAATCGTTGGTGTGGGCGCGGAGACAGGTCCGGCCGTCTCAAGTACGCCTACCCGGACTGTCAAAGCGGCAAGATCGGTCCGCAGGGCCTCCAGAACCGGAGCCAGGACGGCCGAGTTCTCCGTGGGGATCGGGGTTTCAGACTTCCGGGCATCTGCGGCCTTGACCGCCTCAGCCTCCAGGGCCGTCAGGCGAACTTCCACCCGCTGGAGAACCGAACGGACTTCGGCGGTCAACCCGGACATGGACCGTTCCAGCGCGGCCATCCTGGTCTCCAGACCGGATGTATCCACCACCGGGGCCGAGGGCGGAACCACCGGGGGGAGCGTGGGGTGCGTTTTGGGTGTTTGGGGAAAAAGTATCCGACTCAACTCGCCGTTCAATGGAATTCCGACCACGGCCTCGACTCCTCCGTCGGGCAGAGTCCTGGTTTCGATGATCCGGGAATTCTCCAGGAGCCCGTGGACTTCGCTCCGGATCCGGTCGCTCTGGACCATGTAGTCGCGGACCTCGGTGGCCGAATCGATCCGGACTCCCTGAACGACTTCCAGCAGATTCCGCCTGGCCGCGACCACGGCTGATCGCTTGGCCATGGCCCGGGCCTGGGCCGCGTTCACGCTCTGGGCCGGTGGGGCCCCAACCCCCGAGGCCGAGACCACCATCCGGCCCCAGTCCACCTGACCGGTGTCACCGATTCGCTCCACGATTCCAAAGGCCAGGCCCAGACCCGGGAGGAGCAGGACCATCATCCAGCCAACACCAATGGAAAGGGTTTTCATCATGACGCGCCTCCTTGGACCGGAACCGGTCGGCAGTTTTCGGGCGGAGTCTCCAGCACCGGTTCCAGCACCAGATCGTCCCCCAGGAACAGGGCCGGATCGGGCTTGGGCGAGCCCCACCAGTTGCCTCCGAGATCGACCTGCATCGGAGTGTGTTTTTGAACTTCGAAAGGCAGGTTCCCGGAAAAAATAGTATTTCGGGCCGAGATGGAAACCCCCTCTCCCTCCAGGACCAGGCCTCCCATGCCCCGACAGTTCTCCACCCGACAGCACTGGAGGACCGGCTTTGACCTGGCCCGGGCAAAGATCCCGGCCTGGTGGCAGTCACGCACCGTGACGTGCTCCAACCTCGGCGAACAATTCCTGATCTCTATACCGACGGCCGCGCCCTCTATGAGCAGATGCTGGAGGAGAACCTCTCCGTCTCCGGACAAGATCAGCCCCGTGAACCCGCTTTGCTGGCCTTCGCCGGTCAGACCGAAAAACCGCACCGGACGATCCTTTCGTCCGTACACCGACAACCGGCCTCCGAGCACCGACAGTCCGGCCCCAGGCTCGAACTGGACAACCGTACCCGGCTCCACGGCCAGATCGGCCCCGGGTCCGACCACCCATTCACCGCGGACCGTGTATGGCCCACCGGACGCCGTAAGCAGCACCCTGCCCTCCAGCGTTCCGGACAAAAGCCCTGACAGGGTCGGCCGGGTCGTGAGATCCGGCTCGGGCAACGGCATTCCTTGTGCCGTGGCCGATGGAACGCTCAGGTTTCCGGCCCGATCCCGGGCCACGATCCGGATGAAGACCGGATCGAAATTGAAGAGATCGGGAACCTCGGCCTCGTTGAACTCGGTGTCGGCCAGCAGGACGAAACCCGAGGCCGGGGTCGAGCTGTAATGAACCCGGTATCCGGCCACGTCTTGATCGGGGCTTGGAATCCAGGCCACATGGACCTTGCCGTCCAGGGATGTCGTCCGAAGCCCCGTGGGAGGGGCCGGGGGAACGGCGTCGATGTCCACCACCCCGACCAGATCGACCTGGGAAGAGCGGCCTCCGTGCCTGCCCCGAAGGTATCCGGTCGGGATCAGGCCCCGGGCCTCCTCGCCAGGCTGGACAAGATAATTCCCCTCGTAGATCTCTCGCTCGTCCAGGGTCTTCCGGATGGCCTCACGCAGATCGTCGGTCAGCTCGTGGCCGGTGCTCCGGTAGCGATCCTCCACCTGGGCCGCCACCTGGTTCCAGATACCCTGCCGGACCGTGGCCGACACCGGTTTCAAAGGGATGGCCAACCGGAAGTCGCCGAGATCGGCCCAGGCGTCGCCCCCGGGCTCGCCGATCATCCGGAAACCCACCCGGTCCCCGGACTTGAACGGCTTGCCCGTATTGAGGCAGACAAACAAATCCAGTTCCGGCCCCAGGGCCAGTTCGGCGCGCATCTCTCCGGTCAGGGCGATGGTGCTGACGATCTCCCGGAACAAGCTGTCGGTCTGGGCAAGCATGGCCTCGCCCCGGAGATTCCAGGCCGAGAACACCGCGTTGATGACCAGGCCGATGGGCGTCAGGGCCACCCCTCCGGCCACGGCCCGGCTGACGTGCTTGGCCCGCCATAAAAAATCCCCGGTCTTCAGATCGATCATGCGGACCTCACAGCCCACGGCCACCTGGGAGACGATGCCGGCGAAGACCCGGTCGAAGTGGGTGACCTCGCCGATCACGGCCGCGTCGGCATCGAGAATCCGGGCCAGGCGAGCCGGATCGTCCTTGATCATGGCCTTGATCTTCTCCGGTTCGTCCAGCCCGGCCTCGGCAAGGCGCCGGTCCACGTCCATGAGTTCCACGTCCCGGAAGGGCAGGGACGAAATATGATTGTAGAGCCCCCGGCGGACGATCTCGGCCGGGTTTTCCTCGTCGAGTTCGATGGACCAGGCGTCGGCCTTGGCCTTGACAAAGGGCAGAACGGCCACAGACCGTGGAGGGGAGCCCTCCATCAGGGCCGTGTTCTCGAACTCGCCCTTGAAAAACTTGTAGGCCTCGCTGGTCACGGCCACCATGGGCTCCTTGCGGCTACCGATCTGGGCGCAGCCCCCTGCCAGAATCATGGCCAGGACCAGTAAAACCAAAATCCGAATCTTCATGTCTTTCCCCCCAAATTGTGATCGAGCAGGGATTTGGTCCGTGTATACGGGGAAAAAACCTAGGCTGTCCAGACGAAAAAGGCGTGGGAACGGGGGCCTTTCATCGCTGCCTATCCTTGCTTGGCCCGGCGTCACCGATCAGGCCCAGTGTCGTCAGGACCTGCGGACAGATCCGGGAACAGGCCTCGGCCACCTCCGGATCGTAAAGTCTCCCTCGGCCTTGGCATATTTCCTCCAAGGCTCGCTCCGGCCCCAGGCCGGGCCGGTAGGGCCGGTGGCTCAGCATGGCGTCCACCGTATCGGCCACGGCCACGATCCGGGCCTCGAGGCAGATGTCGTATCCGCGAAGTCCTTGAGGGTAGCCCGACCCATCCAAGCGCTCATGGTGTTCCAGGACCACCCGGCTGATGGGCCAGTAAAAGTCCACCCCTCGCAGGGCCTGATAGCCCACGGCCGGATGGGTTTTGATGATGGCGAATTCCAATTCCGTCAACCGCCCGGGCTTGTTCAGATACTCGGCCGGGACCGTGATCTTGCCGATGTCGTGGACCAGGGCGGACATGCGTATCCCGGTCACCCGGTCCTTTTCCAGGCCCATTTCCTCGGCCAGGGCCGAGGAAATGGCGGCCACGTTGCGCTGATGCCCGGCCGTGTACGGATCCCGGCTCTCCACCAGGGCCACGAAAGCGGCGATGATGCCCTCCATGGACCGTTTGATTCTGGTCAGGGCCTGAACCTCAGCCCTGGCCATGCGGTCCCGATGCCCTTCCAGCCCGGAGTCCACGGCCGAAGCCAGATCGCCCATTGATATGGGCTTGGTCAGGACCCGGAAGGCCCTGCAGCGGTTCACGGCCTGCATGGCGTACTCCAGATCGGCATACCCCGTTAGGATCATTCGGATCATGTCCGGATAGGCGTCTCGGGTCCTGGTCAGAAATTCGATCCCATCCATGCCCGGCATCTTGATATCGCTGACCACGACCTGGAACCTCTCGCCGGCTCCCAGGATTTCCAGGGCCTTTGCTCCGCCGCAGGCGGTCCGGACCCGGTAGCGTCCCCTGAAGTATCGCTCCACGGAATTCAGGAGCAGAACGTCGTCGTCCACGAACAGGACGCCTTCGTCCGTCTCATTTCCCGCCATCATCCGCCGCCTCCCTGACCCTGTCTCCATCGATCTGGACCAGGACCGGTATCGGTTCCACGACCCGGTTGAACTTGGCCAACTGAAACAGCCGGTCCAGGGAAACATCGCCCAGGACATGGCCCTTGGGGAGAACCTTGAGCCGCTCCCCGGCCCTGACCACATAGGCCCCTTCGGCCAGGACCATGCCTTCCTTCAGGCCCACCAGGGAAACGGACTGGACCAGATATTCCTTTTCCTGGGCCAAAATTTGGCCGAAGGCCTTGACCACGCTCGGGTCGTAGATCTCCCGCTTGCGGCTCAGGATGATAAAGGCGTCTCCCTTGGCCTTGCCCGACTCCAGAAGACGGTCGAAATCCAGGGCGACCTTGAGAATCCTGGATCCAAGAGGGATGTCCGAGCCCTTGAGGCCATCCCTGGGAACGCCGCGGCCATCGTACCATTTTTCCTGGTAGGCGACGATCCCGGCTACCTCCTCCATGCGGGGAATTTTGGAAATCAGGCCCGCCGACGTGGCCGGATGCTCGTAGTAGGCCTTGGCCTCCTTGGAGGTCATGGGCACCCGCTCCCGGACCTTGGCCAGGACGATGTCCGGCAGACTCATGTAGCCCAGAAGACACAGGGAGGCCGCCGTCTCCAGAACCCAGGGATTCTGAACCTCCAGGGTCATCGCCAGCTTGCGGACATGGGGCAGAATTCTGGACACCTGGCCGTAGTCCTCGGGTCGGAGCAGGGATACGACCTCGGTCAGCATCTTCACGCTGCCCTTGAGAGTTCCGTCCAAAAGTTCCCGCTCTGCCATGACCAGCCGGTACTGTTCCAGACAAGCATTTATGGTCGACAGAAGCACGGGCAGGGCGCAGGGCTTGGCCAAAAACCGGAACACGTTGCCCTCGTTCACTGCGGCCATGGCCGCTTCCAGGTCGGCGTACCCGGTCAGCATGACCCGGACCGTATCCGGACTGACCTCCCTGGCCTTGGCCAGAAACTCCACACCGGTCATGCCGGGCATGCGCTGGTCCGAGACGACCACGGCCACCGGCCCCTGTTCCGCAAGAACCTTGAGACCACCCTCGGCCCGGTTGGCCGTCAGAACTTCGAACCCGGACCGAAGCATCCTGGTCATGCTGGTCAGAATTTTCTCATCGTCATCCACAAAAAGAATCCGTTTGTTCACGCCTCCACCTCCCGACCCAGGGCCTCCCTGGCCTTGACTCTCCATTCGTCCATCCGGTTTCCGTAGCCGACTCCCTTGATGTATGCCTCGTCCATCTCCTGCCTGGAATAGTCCGGATTGAGGACCACGATCTCCCGCTCCAGGCAATTGGCCGCATGGACAAAGGGAAGCAGCCGGTTTGCCCCAGGGCATTTCCCGGGTTCGTGGTGGTGGAGGACAGCCTCGATGATCTCGTCCTCGAATCCCCACAGGCCCAGCAGGTAGGCCCCAACCTCGCAATGGGTGCCCGGTCCGAGGTTCTTCTCGGCTTCATGAAAGATAACGTTCGCCCGGTGGGCCTCGGCCAGCACGGCCTCGAACCGGTCCGGAAATCGGGCGGCCAGGATAAGCTTACCCACATCGTGGAGGATGGCGGCCACAAAGGCCCTGTCGGTCTCGTTCCTGTCCAGGCCTTCCAGGGTGGCCAGTTCCTTGGCCTGCAAGGCCGAATTCAGACAGTGATCCATGAGCATCTTCAGCCTGAAGGTCTTGAACCGGTTCGTTTCAAATCCAATGAACATGTAATGGTGTAAAACCAGACTCTTGAGCACGTTCTGGCCCAGCAGGACCGCCGCGGTCTCCGGCGAAACCACCCGCTGCGGCAGGCCGAAGAACGAGGAGTTGACCAACTTGAGCAGCCCGGCCGTCATGGCCAGGTCCCGGCCGATAATGGCCCCAACCTCCCGCAGGGAGGCGTTGGGCGATGCCATACTGGCCTGGAGTTCCTGGTAGATCTCCGGCAGGACCGGGAGGTTCACGATCCCCGACAGATTGCCGCCTTCGGCCCCGCCCATGGGGAGGTTTCGAAGCTCAATGAGCCGCCGGAACAGGGCCTTGAGCCTCTGTCCCTCCACGGGTTTCTGGAGATATTGATGGGCCAGCCTGGCCAGCCGGAACACGACGTCCTGCCGGGCCTGGCCCGAGAGCACGATCCTGATCGTGTTCGGAAACCGCTCCAGGGTTTTTTCCAACAAGGTCGCCCCGTCCATGCCCGGCATCAGGGCGTCGGTGATCAGGATGTCCGGAGCCCGCTCGGCCATCATGTCCAGGGCCTCCTGCCCGCCTGGGGCGAATCCCATGTCCCATTCACGGGCCATGTCGAAGAGCATCCTCCGCAGGGAGGACAAGACATGGGCCTCGTCGTCCACGAACAGAAGGAAGGGTTTGGTCATGGCCGGGCCTCCTCGCCAAGGGGAAACTCCACGAAAAAGGTCGTGCCTTTGCCCTGCCTGGTGGTGAACCGAATTTTGGCCCCGTGTTTCTGAATGATGGAATAGACGATGGTCAGTCCTTGCCCTGTTCCCTTGCCGGCCTCCTTGGTGGTGAAGAACGGGTCGTAGATCCGGTCCTGGATGGCCTTGGGAATGCCGAAACCGGTGTCTTTCACGCTGATCTCGACCCATTCTCCCCGTTGCTTCGTGGCGATGGTGACGACCCCCTTGCTCCCGGTTCCGGCCACCACGTCGCCGATGGCGTGGGCCGCGTTGATCAGAAGATTCAGGACGACTTGGTTGAAATCACCGGCCGAGCAGAGAACCGGGGGGAGATCCGGGTCCAGGTCCATCTCGACCTCGGCCACGTACTTCCATTCGTTCCTAGCCACGTTGACCGTATTCCGAATGGCCGCGTTCAGATCGACCATGGTCATGGCCTCACGCTCCGGATGGGCGAACCGCTTCATGGACTGGACGATGGAGGTCACCCGCTCCACCCCTTCCCGAATGTCGGCCAGGGCCGGGGGCAATTCGTCCAAGACAAAGGCCAGGTCCCCCGTTTCAAAGGCCTCCAGGACCATCCGGCCGCAGGCCTCGGCCCCGCCTTCCCGGGCCCGCTCCCGTCCGGCTGTGAGAAGCGACATCATCCGGGCCACGGCCGACTCGAGAAAATCCAGATTTCCGCCCACGTACTGGATGGGGGTGTTG